>JAUZPS010000560.1 GCA_030705945.1 Bacillota bacterium | reverse complement strand
GAGGGCTCTGTGGAGGTTGCAGGCTTTATACCTTGGGTGGACAGAAAAACGTATTTAAGAAAGATTGGGGTTGTGACGGGGCAAAAATCGGGACTGATGTGGGATTTGCCGCCTATCGATACTTTTGCTTTTAATAGAGAAATTTATAGAATACCCAAAGAGAAATACAATAGGACAATAAGCGAGTTCACTGAGCTTTTGGACCTTTCAGATATAATTAAAAGACCTGTAAGACAATTGTCTTTAGGAGAGAGAATGAAGTGCGAGGCTGTGTGCGCGCTTTTGCATGAGCCAGAGATTGTATACCTGGATGAACCGACTATCGGGTTGGACCTGAATGCAAAAGCGTCAATTCATAAGTTTATAAAAAAGGTAAACAAGGAGAAGAAGACTACATTCATACTCACCACCCATGATCTTGATGATGTTGAAAACCTATGCGAGAACATAACCGTTATCAATAAAGGTTTAATTGTTTATGTGGACTCCATAAAAAATATAAAAAATCTGGTCTCCAAAAAGCGCATAGTAAACCTTGTTTTTTCTGAAGAGATAGAAAGAGAAGCCTTGAAAGACTATGAAATAATGGAATGGAGACCATTGGGCGCGAAGATCAGAGTTGACCTCGGTGAAAAAAGCATTCAGGACATTATTACAAGCGTAATAAAATCAGTGCCCTGCATAGATTTTATGATTGAAAGCATCGGGATTGAAGAGATCATAAGCCAGATTTATAAATGGTAATAAAGAAAGCGGCATAAAACAGTTAAAGATAAAAAAAGGAGTTTTTAAAATGGGGACTCAAGATTTGGAAGTAATGATAAAACATATAGACATAGCGCTATCGATAAACTGCAATCTGAAATGTAAGATGTGTGGATATCGGGAGCCTATTGCAAATGAGGAAGGGTTAAAAAAAGAGGATGTGTTCCGTTTGTTGAGGGATGCTAGGGAACTTGGCCTAGAAAGCATAGCTTTTTCAGGCGGAGAGGTTTTAATGAGGAAGGATATTTTTGATATTGTTTCTTATGCCAGAGACCTTAATATCAGTGAAATAATTGTTGTTACAAACGGCACGTTGGTAAACGAAGAAAATGCAAAGAAGCTTGTGAAATCAGGAATGACGAATGTAAATATTTCACTTGAGGGACCAGAGCATATTAATGATTTCATAAGGGGCGAAGGTACGTACAAAAAAGTTGTTGAGGCTATTAATATCTTTAAGAAATATGAAGAAAAGCTTGTAATATCAGTCAATACCGTTATTTCTAAATATAACTGCAGGAATCTGTTTGAATTTACAAAGTTTGTGTATGAAGACCTAGGAATCAGAAATATAACTTACAGCCCTTTAAACACGGATATGATGGGTTCAAATCTGGAGAAATACCATAGTGATCTTGTGGCGCTGCCTGAAGATATTCCATATATTGAAAGCGCTATAGAAAGTATAATTGAGTTTAGCAATTCTAAGAATGATAATTTCATATCCGAGACTTATATGAGAAAGATGACAGATTACTTTCTTGGTAAGAGAATAGCGCCGCAAAGACCCTGCCTCATTCCATCAGAATCATGTGGAATTGACAGCGCGGGGAATGTATTCCCATGCTGGGTTGAATATAAATGCGCGGGAAATATCACAAAGGAATCATTAAAAGATATTGTAGTAAAAGATATCTATAGAAATCAGTGTGAATCAGCTTTGTTAATGAAATGCAAAGGTTGTCTTGTTTCATGTTATACTTCGGTTCACCACGATGAACCCGGGCAAGGGGCGATAGATGATGCATTATAGCCACATCTGCTACTTTGACTATCACAAGCCCTGCTATAAGCTTTCGGTTAATGAGGTTTTGGAAAAGGCCAGGGACACCGAAAAAAACAAGAACTATATTTTGAAGTACAGCAACCTTGATGAGATTGCAATCGAGCTCAGGTATAACCAATTTGAAATGTTTGATGAAATGATGGAAAGGTATTTTGAATCTCACAGCGCTGATGAAATAAGGTATCTCATATTTACAGGAAAAGATTATTTTACAAACAGCGGAATGAGTTTTCCATACTACCTGGTCGGTAAATACGGGCTTAAAAACGCCAGCATTATAGCTTTAAACATGGGATGCGCCGGGACGCCACAGGGGATTGAGCTTGCTGATCATATTATAAAAGCGGAACCCGAAAAGAAAGTCATGATAGTTTCGCTTTCAAAGATAGGAAGTATAGAGGAAAGATACGAATGGCCGTCAATAAATGGCGACGGCGCGGGAATGATGGTCTTAGGGAGTAAAGGGTTTTTAAGAATATTAGATTGCTACAGCTGGTCAGATGGAGCAGTAAGCCTTAAAAGGTGTACAAACAGGGCAAACGAGCCCGAAATGGACCTTATGAAGAGAGAAAACCTACTTATGCTCAACGTGAAAAAGATGATACTTGATGTGTTGCAGCGCAATAACCTGTCTGTTAACGATATTCATAAGTTTGTGCCCCAGACCATTCATTACTTGCTCTATAGAATGTATGCCAAAAGCATCAATGTGAAATTGGACAGGTTTTTCCTGGACAATATACCGATGGGCGGTCATTTAGGCGACGTAGATAGCGCAAGGAATTTAAAAGACGCATTTTTAAAATATAATAAAACCAAAGGCAGCAAATACATGCTGTTTACTTTAGGCGATCTTGGCGACAACTTCAGTTATAATGCGGTGCTAATGGAGAGTTGCTAAGTATTATGAACGGGAGATGTTAAAATGTTGTTAAAATTGAAATTTGAAAAAAACTTTCTAATGTTATTAAAAGACTTAAAAAAGGCCTTTAAAGCGGACATCTATGACAGAAACATGAGCAATGAAACGTTAAGGACGCCTGAATTAAAGTATATATCGTCCTTAAGAGACGCTGAGCAGCTCAACATAGTCGAAGAACTTGCAAAAAGATACGATGAAATGAATACTTACAGGATTCGTAACAGATTTATGGAGGCAGTATATATTGATTCGGATGATGACTATAATGCCATATTCCTGACTGTAAAAGAAGAGTTTAAATCACTGGATTCAGAAAAATTGAATTATGGTAATGATTCACTTATATCATCTGAAATACACAATAGTATTACTGAAAAGAATCTGAAATCTTTAGCCAACTATGGTTTCGATACTACAGTAAATATTATATATGCTTACGAACTAAGTATTTCTAATCACTTTGGAATTTCCATGGATGAAATGTCCTACATAAAGATGTCCAACACTCAAAAAGAATTTGTTAAGAGTTATAACCTCTATAGGACAAAACCTGACTTGATTAAGAATTATGATTGGGATAACTACGACCATTTAAAGAGCTTTTC
>JAUZPS010000056.1 GCA_030705945.1 Bacillota bacterium | reverse complement strand
GTCGGTTGAAATGGTTGTCGGAATACTGGGGATATTGAAGTCGGGAGGGGCGTATTTGCCTATAGACCCAGGTTATCCGGACGAAAGAATAAAATACATTTTGGAGGACAGCGGTACCTGCATGCTGCTCTCACAGTCGAGCCTTATAGATAAGCTTGATTTCGGAGGTACAATTATAGATTTGCAGGACGCCGCGGCATACGGCGAGACTGAAAACAACCTTGAAAATGTAAACAGACCGTCTGACCTGGCATATGTAATCTATACTTCAGGGACGACAGGGAAGCCCAAGGGAGTAATGATAGAACACCGCAATGTTGTAAGGCTGCTGTTCAACGACAGGATGCAGTTTGATTTTAATGAAAACGATGTTTGGACAATGTTCCATTCCTACTGCTTTGATTTTTCGGTATGGGAAATGTATGGTGCTCTGCTATACGGAGGTAAATTGGTGGTTATCTCAAGGTTAATGGCGAGGGATACCATGGAGTTTCTCGGGCTTCTTAAGAAGGAGCGCGTAACCGTATTAAACCAAACGCCTGCGGCATTTTATCAACTAGCGGCTGAAGAATTGATGCACCCTGACAGCAGTCTTGCGATAAGATACGCAATATTTGGAGGTGATGCCTTAAAGCCCGTTATGCTGAAGGATTTTAAGGCGAAGTATCCTGGGACGAAGCTGGTTAACATGTACGGCATAACCGAGACTACGGTCCATGTTACGTACAAGGAGATTACCACCTATGAAATAGACCGGAACACAAGCAGTATAGGAGGACCTATTCCCACTATGACCGCATATGTAATGGACAGCGGGATGAGACTGCTTCCCGTAGGAGCTATTGGAGAACTGTGCATAGGGGGCGACGGGTTGGGACGGGGATATTTAAACAAGCCGGAATTGACTGCGGAGAAATTTGCGGCAAACCCTTATAACCCGGGCGAGAAGCTTTACAGATCGGGCGATATGGCAAGGCGGCTTTTAAACGGCGATTTGGAATATATGGGGAGAATAGACCATCAGGTAAAAATAAGAGGTCACAGGATTGAATTGAGGGAAATCGAAAACCGGATGCTGGAGCACACTCTGATAAGGGAAACCACAGTCATTGCCAGGGATAATGCCGAGGGTGGCAAATATCTTTGCGCGTATTTTGTTTCAGATAATGATATAACTGTTGGTGAACTGAGGGCGTACCTTATGGAAAGCCTTCCTGATTATATGGTCCCCTCGTATTTTATAAGGATAGAGAAAATGCCTGTTACTGCCAATGGCAAGATAGACAGGAAGGCGCTTCTGGAGACTGCCGGAAGCATAGACACCGGCGTGGAATACGAAACGCCGCGAAATGAAGCCGAGGAGGCTATTGCCGGAGTATGGAGAGAGGTTTTAGGCGTTGACAGAATAGGCATAAACGAGAATTTCTTCAGCATGGGAGGAGATTCCATAAAGGCTATAAGCCTTATCAACAGGGTAAATAAAGTTCTTAAAGCTAATTTTCAGATTAAGGATCTTTATGTGAACCAGACGATTAAGCAGATGTTTGAATTCATTGCTTCGAATGAGGAAGCTGTCCCGGAAGAAAACCTCAAAATCGGCCTGACGATGCTCGATGATATTAAAAAAAGCATCATGGAGGATGACAGGCAGGCGGCCTTGCTTGAAGAGGAATGCGAGGATTTTTACCCACTCAGCCAGATTCAGCAGGGGATGGTTTTCTATTCGGAATTAAAGCCCGAAGAGCCGATATATCATGACCAGTTTGTATATCATGCGAAATTTGAGAATTTCAGTATTGATACCTTCAGAGACTCTCTTGCGCTGCTTTCAAAAAGGCATGCAATATTAAGGATAACCTTTGACATGGAGCGTTTCAACCGCCCTATCCAGATAGTCCGCAGGGATATGCTGCCGGAGGTGGTTCTGGAAGACATTTCGGAATTTAAACCCTGTGAGCAGGAAACTCATATTAGGGATTATCTGAAGAATGACCTGCTGAAGAAGTTCAGATTTGATAATGATTTATTATGGAGGATAAGAGTTTTCAAGCTGGACAGCAGTAGTTACAATATTGTTTTTTGCTGCCAGCATGCTATCCTGGACGGCTGGAGCGTGGCGGTATTTGTCAGCGAGCTACTGGATGCATACCATTTACTGGAAGAAGGGAAAAGATACGAGCCGCAGGGGACTAAAAGCAGCTACAGGGATTATGTGGCCATTAACCTGAGCAGAGGGATATCAGACGTGAGCCGGGATTATTGGAAGAATACCCTGGAGGGCTTTAACAGGAATAAGCTGCCCTTTAACATTTCAAATAAAAAAATTAATAACGCCAGAGGTAGCAAAATTTATCGAGGAAGCCTTGGCCAGGAGCTTTTGCTTGAATTGAGCAAAAAAGCGAAGCTGTGGGGCTGCAGCCTTAAGGAAATATGCTTATGCGCGCATATATATTTACTCAGTATAATAACTACGGAAAAGGATATTGTAACGGGGGTCGTCACACATGACAGGCCTGCGATTGAGGATAGCGAAAAGGTTCTGGGCTGCTTCCTGAACACTATACCCATCAGAATCAAAACTGATTGCAAGGTAAGTAAATCAGGGCTGTTAAAAAGTGTAAGAGACTACATAGCAAGTTCTAAAGCTCATGAATTGTTTCTGGCGGATATAGCCGGAATAGTCGGCGAAACTAGCATGAATGCCGGAAACCCTGTGTTTGACACCTTGTTCAATTTTACCGACTTCCATGTTTTGAGGGATTCCAGGGCGGTAGGCAGTATAAGTGCTGCGGGGGACAGCCTGCAAATGGAATCAAACGAAATGACAAACACACTGTTTGACCTTGAGGTGTCAAAAACTCTTGATAACTTCGGTATACAGATCAAGTATTCGCCGAATTACTTTTATGATAATGATATAGAGACTGCCTTTAATCTATATAAAAGGATACTGGAGGAGTATGCCTTTGACGGCAGCGATGATCTTGAAATTGAAGCTTTTATAACCGAAGAGGAAAAAAGACGTATTATTTTTGATTTTAACAATACCCATGTCCAGTACCCCAGTCATAAGACCATACACAAGCTGTTCGAGGAGCAGGTCGAAAGGACGCCTGAAAGTACGGCTCTGGTATTTGAAAACAGGAAACTGACCTACAGGGAGCTGAACGAAAGGTCAAACCAGTTTGCGGGGCTGTTAATTGACAGGGGTGTAGCGTGTGGTGACAATGTAGGTCTAATAGCCCATCGGGGTTTTGAAATGATAATTGCAATGCTTGGGATTTTGAAGGCAGGAGCAGCGTATGTTCCGATAGACCCTGAATATCCCAGGTCAAGGCAGGAGTATATAGCCTCCAATTCGCGCGTGTCGGCGATAGCGGCAGACATGGATTATTCCCCAGCAATCGGCAATATGGTTGTAATAGATTACCACGCCATGGAAAAATACTCCCGGGCAAATTTAAATATTGAAAAGGACTCAGGGGAACTGGCCTATATAATTTATACCTCCGGCTCCACGGGCCTGCCCAAGGGGGTAATGATAGAGCATCATTCTGCGGTAAACCTGATAAGTTGGGTCAACAGGGAGTTTGACGTGGGCGGAAAGGATGCCTTGCTGTTCCTGACGTCTATGTGCTTTGACCTGTCGGTATATGACATTTTCGGAATACTTGCTTCTGGCGGAAGGGTTGTGATCGCCGGGAAGGGACAGGTGCAGAATCCGGAGGAATTGAGAAGGCTGCTGAAGGATGAGAGGATTACCTTCTGGGATTCAGTTCCTTCTACAATGAAATATGTTACCGATATGCTGGAGGACGGAAACACTGGCTGCTTACAGAAGGATTTAAGGCTGGTGTTCTTGAGCGGAGACTGGATTCCAGTAAAATTACCTGAAAGAATAGGCAAGTATTTTCCGAATGCCAGGGTAATAAGCTTGGGGGGGGCAACCGAAGGTACTGTGTGGTCCGTATACTATCCGGTAAATGAGGTCAACGAATTCCAGACAAGTATTCCTTACGGTAAGCCTATAGATAACAACTTCTTCTATATTCTTGATGATGAAAGGAATATTGTGCCGTATGGAGTTGCGGGAGAGCTGTTTATCGGAGGGGTTGGAGTCGCGAGGGGCTACTCCAATGACGAGGAGAAAACAAATGCATCCTTTGTGGAAGACAGGTTTTTTAATGCTGAAGGCGGAAGGATGTATAAAACGGGAGACTTGGGCAGACTGCTGCCAGATGGGAATATTGAGTTTCTTGGAAGGAAAGACCACCAGGTAAAAATAAGAGGCTACAGGGTTGAACTCGGAGAGATTGAGAGCCAATTGTTGAAGCATACGGAAATTAAGGAGGCTGTCGTAGTTGACAGGACAGATTCAAGCGGCAGCAAATATCTATGCGCCTATCTGGTTTCCGACCATGAATTGACCGGAGCCAATCTGAGGGAATACCTTGCGGGAGAACTGCCCGACTACATGATTCCAGCCTATTTTATACGGCTTGAAAAATTGCCGCTTACCTCCAACGGAAAGATGGACAGAAAAGCGCTTCCGGAGCCTGCTCAGGATGTTATAACGGGGAGCAGGTATACTCAACCCGAAAACGATATGGAAAGAGTGCTTTGTGATATATGGCAGGAGGTACTCGGGCTTGACAGGATTGGGACAACAGATGACTTCTTTGAGATTGGGGGACACTCTTTAAAGGTTACAGCTCTTGCTTCAAGGATACGCAAGCAGTTGGGCGCAGAGGTGCCGTTGCGGGAGTTTTTCAGGCTTACAAAAGTAAGGGATCAGGCAGGCTATATTTTGAAGGCTGAGATGGTTGACTTCACAGAAATAGAGCGTGTTGAAGATAGGGAATATTATCCCCTGTCATCTGCCCAGACAAGGCTTTACATTTTGAATGAATTTGAAAACGCAGGCAAAAGCTATAATCTTCCATACATTGCCCGGATTGAGGGGAGCTTGGACTTTACAAGGCTTGAAAACGCGTTTAGGGGTCTTGTAGACAGGCATGAAATACTCAGGACATCATTCGAGCTTGTAAATGGGGTGCCTGTGCAGAGAATCCACAGGCACGCGCAGGTTGAAATCAGCCGTATGGAGGCTTCGCTGAAAAAAATTGAAGGTATAATCAGCGATTTCATAGCTCCCTTCGATTTAAGCAAGCCGCCCTTATTAAGGATTAAGCTTGTGAAGGTGGGGGACAACAGCCACATAATGATGTTTGACATGCACCATATCGTGTCGGATGGTACGTCGACAGGTATTTTGATAAAAGAGTTTATGGACCTTTATAATGGGAAAGGCTTACCTGAACTTAAGCTCAGGTATGTGGATTTTTCAATGTGGCAGAATAGGCTGCTCGCTTCACCGGCCATGAAGAAGCAGGAGGAATATTGGCTGAACAAGCTTGCCGGGGAACTGCCTGTACTTGATATGCCTACAGACTACCCGAGGCCTCGTGTACAAAGCTTTGAAGGTGGCAGGGTAAGGTTTGAGACGGGAAATGAGCTGTGCAGCACCCTGAATAAGATAGCGGCGGAGACTGGGACTACCATGTACATGCTGTTGATGGCTGCCTATAATGTCCTGCTGTCAAGATATACTACACAGGGGGATATAATAGTCGGGTCTCCTGTCGAAGGCAGGATGCACCCTGATCTGGAGAATATTGTAGGCATGTTTGTGAATACTCTTCCGTTAAGAAATTTTCCTTCATATAAAAAGACCTTCAGGGAATTCCTTATGGAAGTGAGGGAAAACGCGATAGAAGCATATGAAAATCAGGACTACCAGCTTGAGGTATTGATAGAGAAGCTCGGCGTTGAAAGAAGCTCCAGCAGGAATACTCTTTTTGACACCCTATTCGTTATGCAGGACCAGGATGCCCCTCAGCTTGAAATAGAGGGACTGCGGTTTATTCCATATGAAATTGAAAATATCGCGTCAAAGTTTGACATATCGATGGAAGCGGTTGAAACTGGCGGTAATATTATGTTTACCTTGGAATATTGCTCAAGTCTGTTTAAAAAAGAAAGGATGAACAGTATGGCGGATGATTATATCAGTGTCCTTCGGAGCATATCAGTTGACATGGATGTGAAGCTGGGAGATATCGAAATGGGCATCGAGGTTATTGTCAGTAGCGAAGCTACCGCTTTTGCAGAGACAGAATTTATATTTTAGGGGGGATCAATAAGATGGAAAATAATTTATTGAGACAAAACATAATTGTGTCAAGCGGCAAGCTTGAAAATGAAAAAAAGTACTGGCTGGACAAATTAAACGGGGACATAACGATGGGCGCATTCCCTGCGGACATGCGGAAGGAGAGGCCGGAACAAGCCGCTCGTCAGGTTTTCAGCAGCAGGGTTCCGGATGAGCTTTTCAATAGATTGAACCGCATGAGCGGAAGTTCAATGCATGGTATGTATTTGATTTTACTTACTTGTACAGCATACCTTTTAAGCAGGTACACAGGTGTTGAGGACATTGTACTGGGAATGCCCCCTTCAATTGAAGGCGGGCAGGAAGGACAATCAAACGGGCTGCTGCCCTTAAGGGTTCAGGTTGAAGCCAACCTTACATTTAAGGATCTGTTGCTGCAGGTAAGGTCCTCAGCTATTGAAGCGGAAAGGAACTGCAATTTTCCAATCGGAAGGCTTGCAGGACTCTTAAATCTGCCCGTAGATGAGGATGGACAGCTACAGTTCAATACTGCTGTTTTGATAAATGGCATTCACGGCAGGAGGAGTGCAAGTGCTTTGAAAGCCGGTATTGTATTTGCCTTCGGGATGGAAGACGATTACTTGACGTCGGAAATTGAATATTTTTCGAGCCTGTATTATAAAGAGACGGCTGAGCAGATTTTGAGTCATCTTGTCAATATATTGAGGGCTGTGCTGGATAATCCCGGTATAATGCTGAATGATGTAGAAATCCTGTCCGAGGAGGAAAAAACAAAAATACTGTGTGGCTTCAATGCTACAAAAGCTGGATATCCGGAGAATAAGACAATACATCGGTTGTTTGAGGAGCAGGTGGAAAGAACTCCTGAAAATACGGCAGTAGTGTTTGAAAATAAGCAACTGACCTATAGGGAGCTTAATGAAAAGGCCAACCGGATGGCCAGGGTATTAAGAGCTCGTGGGCTAGGGCCGGATTACATCGTAGCAATTGCGTTAGAGCGTTCCCTAGAGATGATCATAGGCATCTTGGCGGTCTTAAAAGCAGGAGGAGCTTACCTTCCGATTGACCCGGAATACCCCCAGGAGAGAATTGCATACATGCTGGAAAACAGCGGAGCAGGGATGCTGCTTACGCAAGAAAACAAGATGCAGGGAATAACCTTCCAGGGAACAATCATAGATATTGGTGAAGAAAGGCTTGAAATCAGTGGGACTGAAAATCTGGAAAATCTCAATGCCGCCAATCATCTGGCCTATATCATTTATACCTCCGGCACGACAGGAAAGCCGAAGGGGACGATGATAGAACATGAAAATGTTGTCCGGCTGATGTTTAACGATAAAATGCAGTTTGACTTTAATGACAAGGATGTATGGACTTTATTCCATTCCTACTGTTTTGATTTCTCCGTATGGGAGATGTATGGGGCGCTATTGTACGGAGGTAAACTGATTGTAGTTCCCAAACTAAAAGCGCAAAATTCAAGGGAATTCTTGAAACTCCTGGAAGAAGAAAAAGTCACCGTATTGAACCAAACCCCGACTGCATTTTACAGTCTGGTACAAGAAGAACAAGGAAATAGTAAAAGTGAACTTGGAATACGGTATGTGATATTCGGGGGAGAAGCCTTACAGCCTGTTATGTTGAAAGGCTGGAGGAAGAGATACCCAAAAACAAAACTGGTGAATATGTACGGGATCACAGAAACTACCGTCCATGTTACATATAAGGAGATTACTGAAAATGAAATAGAAAGGAACATATCCAATATTGGCAAACCTATTCCTACATTGACCGCATATATCCTGGACAAAAATATGAGGCTGCTACCGATAGGAGCAGCCGGAGAACTTTATGTCGGAGGAAAGGGCGTAGGAAGGGGATATCTGAACAATAGCGTGCTGACGGCACAAAAATTCACGCAGAATCCATACAACCCCACGGAGAGGCTTTACAAATCAGGGGATCTGGCAAGGTTCCTGCCAGAGGGGGATATGGAATACCTGGGAAGAATCGACCATCAGGTAAAGATCCGTGGCTTCAGGATTGAGCTGGGAGAAATAGAAAGCCGATTACTGGGACACCCACGGATAAAGGAAACAGTCGTCCTGGCAAAAGATGACCCGCAGGGTGGCCGATACCTCGCAGCCTACTTCGTTGGAGAAGACAGACTAACGGCGTCACAATTAAGAGAACATCTTGCAAAAGATCTGCCAGACTATATGATCCCAGCGTATTTTGTACAGATAGAAAAGATGCCGCTGAGTCCAAACGGAAAAATAGACAGGAAGGCTTTGCCTGATTGTGCTGGAATTTCAGATCTTGAGGAGGAATACACAGCTCCCGTGGATGCGGTTGAAGAAAAGCTGGTAGAGATATGGAAGGATATTTTAGGCAAGGACGGCATAGGAACCAACCATGATTTCTTCCACATAGGAGGGCATTCCCTGAAGGCTGCAATTCTTATATCCAGAATACATATGGCTTTCAACATTGCTGTACCGTTCAGCGAGGTGTTCAGAACACCTACAATAAAAGATATTGCCGGATACATAAGGACGGCTGACAAGAGCATGTACTCGTCAATCCGCAGGGTTGAGGACAGGGAGTATTATCCTGTATCACCGGCCCAAAAGAGGTTATACTTATTGAACCAGATAGAGGGTGGGGGCACAAGCTATAACATGCCGGGTGTAATAACCGTAGAAGGAAGCCTTGATAGGACAAGGCTTGAGAATGCTTTTAATTCTCTAATAAAGAGGCACGAGATTCTGCGTACATCCTTTGAGATGGCTGAAGGGGAACCGGTACAGAGGGTACATGGGGAAGTGAAGTTTAAGGTAGACTATACCGAAGGCAATGATAACAATATAGATGAAATAATAAAAGGCTTCATACGGCCGTTTGACTTGGACAAGGTACCATTACTAAGAGTTGGACTTGTAAAAATAGAGGCAGACAGGCATGTTATGTTATTTGACATGCATCACATAATATCAGACGGAACATCTATGGATGTACTGGTAAGGGAGTTTACGCAGTTATATGGTGGGCATAAACTTTCAGGGTTCAGGCTACAGTACAGGGATTACTCAGCATGGCAGAATGAGTTGTTCAGAACGGGAGGTTTGAAGGGACAGGAAGAATACTGGCTTGAGAAGTACAGGGATGAAGTGCCTGTATTAAACATGCCTACAGATTATGCAAGACCGTCTGAGCAGAGTTTTGAGGGAGACAGCATAAGCTTCGAGGTAGGAGAAGAAATTGTACGGGAATTAAACAGTCTGGCAAAGGAAACAGGCACAACGATGTACATGGTGCTGTTAGGAGCGTATAATGCTTTACTGCAAAGGTATACAGGGCAGGAAGATATAGTTGTAGGTTCACCCATAGCAGGAAGACCGCATGCAGATTTACAGAACATGCTGGGTATGTTTGTAAACACCTTAGCAATGAGGAATCACCCAAAAGGAGAAAAGAGCTTCAAGGAGTTCTTGACTGAGGTAAAGGAAAATAGCCTTAAAGCATATGAAAATCAGGAGTATCAGTTTGAAGAACTGGTAGAGAGACTTAACATAAGAAGAGACATGAGCAGGAACCCTCTATTTGATACTATGTTTGCACTGCAAAATACAGGCAATATGAGATTGGAGATAGAAGGCTTAAAGTTTATACCCTATGGGATTGAAAACAAAATAGCAAAGTTTGATATAACCTTGAATGCTTTAGAGCAGGGAGGGAAGCTGTTTTTTGATCTTGAATACTGCACAAGGTTATTTAAGAAGGAAACAGTGGAGAGTTTGGCCAAGCACTTCATAAATATTCTTGGCAGTATAGTTAATAACCCAGATACCATGCTTTCAGGGTTAAACATGTTAAGTGAGGAAGAGAAGGAAGAGATACTATACAGGTTTAACGATACAAAAGCGGAGTATCCGAAGGAAAAGACAATACATGAGTTGTTTGAGGAACAGGTAGAAAGAACGCCAGACAACATAGCGGTGGTATATGAAGACAAGCAGCTTACATACTGGGAGTTAAACGAGATGGCAAACAGCCTTGCAGTAGTATTGAGGGAGAAGGGAGTAAAACCTGACACCATAGTAGGGATAATGGTAGAGCGCTCACTGGAGATGATAGTGGGCATACTCGGTATATTGAAAGCAGGGGGAGCATACCTGCCCATAGACCCTGAATATCCTGAGGATAGAATAAAATACATGCTTGAAGACAGTGGAGTAAAGCTTGTTCTAATTCAAAAGAAAAACACCCTTGATTTACCGGCGAAGAAAATATATATAGATGATGAAGCAATGTGTGAAAGCAGTTCAGAGTATACGAGCCTTAAGGTAAATCCTGAAAGTCTGGCATATGCGATTTATACCTCAGGTACCACAGGAAAGCCTAAAGGTGTAATGGTGACTTCAAGGAATCTGGTCCATTATGTTTATGCATTTTTTGATGAATTTGATGTTGAGGAAGAGGATGCAGTATTATCCCAGGCTTCATATTGTTTTGACGCTTTTGTGGAAGAGGTATACCCAGTTTTGGTTAAGGGCGGATCACTGGTTATTGCAGCAAGAGAAGACGTTTTTGATATAGGCAAGTTTGCGCAAATAATTGAAGAGAATAAAATAAGTATTATTAGCTGCTCACCGATGTTGTTAAATGAACTAAACCAGCTTCCGAAAAATAAGCTGGAAACAGTCAGGATTTTCATAAGCGGCGGAGATGAACTGAAAAAGGGACACATTTCAAACCTGCTCAAAAACTCGGTAGTGTATAACACCTATGGCCCTACCGAAGCAACAGTATGTGTAACATATTATAAATGTACCGGTAAAGAAGAAAACACCATTCCTATTGGAAAATCAATTAAAAATACCAGAGTACTGATCATAGATAAAAATAAAAAGTTACTACCGGTAGGAGTTGCGGGTGAACTGTGCATAGCAGGGGATGGATTGGCAAGAGGGTATCTTAACAGACCAGAGCTGACGACAGAGAAATTTGTAGAGAATCCATTTGTAGCAGGGGAACGGATGTACCGTACAGGGGACCTGGCTAGATGGCTGCCGGATGGGAATATAGAGTTTTTAGGCAGGATAGACGACCAGGTAAAGATACGAGGATTCAGGATAGAACTTGGAGAAATAGAAAGCCAGCTTTTAAAGTATGATCAGATTAAAGAAGCTGTAGTAATAGCAAAGGAAGACAAAGCAGGAGATAAGTACCTGTGTGCATATTATGTATCAGAAATTGAAATACCGGTTACAGAGATAAGGGGATACTTATCAAGGGAACTGCCGGATTATATGATACCGTCATACTTTATACATCTTGACCGGATGCCGCTTACGCCCAATGGGAAGGTTGACAGGAAGGCACTTCCGGAGCCTGAGGGAAGTATAAACACTGGGGTCGAATATGTGGCACCCACCAATGAAATAGAAGAGAAAATGGTCAAGGTATGGCAGGAAGTACTGAGGCTTGACAAGATAGGAATAAACGATAATTTCTTTGAACTTGGCGGTGACTCAATTAAGGCCATACAGGTCTCTTCGCGCCTTCATAAGTATGGGTTGAAGATTGAAATAAGAGATTTGATGAAAAAACCAACTATATGTGAACTTGCTGCCGCAATAAAAAACAAAGAGGATAATAAGGCAGACCAGGGTGTTGTTGAGGGAAGAGCTAACCTTACTGCTATACAAAAGTGGTTTTTTGATAAAAACTTTACAGGTAAGCATCATTGGAACCAGGCTGTAATGATAAAAGGAAAAAACGAATTTAAAGAAGATATTTTACGCAAGGTATTTAGAAAGATAGTTGAACATCACGATGCATTAAGAATGGTATATAGGGTAGAACAAGAGGAGGTAGAGCAGTATAACCGTAAACTTGATGAAGGGGAACTGTTTACTTTAGAAACCATTGACTTAACTTGTGACAGTAACTATGAATTAAGGATTAAAGAAGAGTGTAGTAGGATACAGTCAGGTATTGACTTAAGTGCTGGTCCCCTTGTTAAGTTGGGATTGTTCAAGACGGTGGAGGGTGACCACTTGCTAATAGCCATACATCACTTAGCTGTTGATGGAGTGTCATGGAGAATAATCTTTGAAGACTATGCAACAGGGTATGAACAAGCAGTAAACAACAATAAGATTGTGTTTCAGGACAAAACCCATTCATTTAGGGATTGGGCGTCGAAGGTTGAGGAATATGGAAAGAGCAGCAAGCTGCTATGGGAAAGGGAATACTGGAAAAATATTTTGTCTAAAAACTTTGGACATGTTAAGGTGGATAACAGTATAAAAGGAAAGGGTAGAATAAAAGATTGCCATGCTGCTAACATAATACTATCAGAAGAATATACTATAAAGCTCACTAGACAGGCAAACAGAGCATACAACACTGAAATAAACGACATACTGCTTACTGCCTTGGGGCTTGCATTAAGGAAATGGTCAGGTTTAGAAGCGGTGGCTATAAACCTTGAAGGTCATGGAAGGGAAAATATAATAAAAGATGTAGATATATCAAGAACCGTAGGCTGGTTTACTGCTGCATATCCAGTAATGTTAGAAATGAACGAAGAAGGGAATATTGGATACAGCATAAAGTCTGTAAAAGAAAATTTGAGAAAAATACCTAACAAAGGAGTCGGCTATGGAATACTAAAATATATTTCAGGACTTGAAGATGTGCAAGATATTGATTTTGAAAAAGAACCGGAAATAAGCTTCAATTATCTCGGTAACTTTGGGCAGGATATGGATACCGAAGTGTTCGGCGTGTCGAGATTCTCAACAGGGCAATCGATCCATCCGGAAGCAGAAGCAAGTTATAAAGTTGATATAAATGGTATGATAGCTGGTGACAAGCTAATAGTTGATTTTAGGTATAACGGATCTGAATACAGGGATGAGACTATTTCGAGTTTAGCAAATATCTATAAAGAAAAATTGGTTGAAGTAATAGAGCACTGTATTTCAAAAGGTAAAGTAGAGTTCACACCGTCAGATTATGGTGATACAGGCTTGGGGCTTGGAGAATTAGAAAGTATAGTAGAAATACATGGAGAAAATATACAATATATATATCCGCTTACGCCAATGCAAGAGGGCATGTTGTTTCATGCACTAGAAGATAACAAATCGCAAGCATATTTTGAGCAACTATCTTACGGTGTAAAGGGAGAGATAGACGTAGCAGCGGTGCAAAACAGTATAGGTATGCTAATAAAAAGGTATGACATATTAAGGACAAGCATTGTGCATACAAGTATTGAAATACCAAGGCAAGTAGTTTTAAAAGAAAGGCATGTCAGCATATGTTTTGAAGATATATCCTATACTACAGGAAATGAAAAGCAAGAATATATTAAAAACTTTGAAAAAAGTGATAGGGAAAAGGGATTTGATCTCACAAAGGATAGCCTTATAAGAGTATCTTTACTAAAAACAGGTGAGTGTGATTACCAGTTTGTATGGAGCTTCCACCATATAGTAGTGGATGGATGGTGTATGCCTATAATATTTGGTGAATTTTTAGAATGTTATACAGCTTTATGCAAGGGGGAAAGTGTAGAGTGGGAGGAAGCAACACCTTACAGGGAATATATATACTGGTTGGGACAACAGGATAGAGAAATTGCAATGAAATATTGGTCCGAATACCTTGCAGGATACGGGGAAAAGGCTGTTATACCAGGGAAAAGTGTAAAAGGAACAAGAGGCGAATATATACAAGCAACTGTGAACTACATGCTGGATGAAGAAATGACGGGAAAACTAACGGCAATAGCAAAAGAGCAACAGGTAACCTTAAATAGTATGTTCCAGGCAATATGGGGAGTTATGCTTCAAAAGTACAACAATGCAAAGGACGTTGTATTTGGCACTATAGTATCAGGGAGACCAGTTGAAGTAGCAGGTATAGAAAAGATGGTAGGGTTGTTCATAAACGCGATACCAGTGAGGGTAGAATGCGGTGAAGACATATCATTTGGTGAATTGCTTAAAAAGGTACATGAAAATGCTATAACTTCAGAGAAATATTCCTTCTGTCCCTTAGTGGAAGTGCAGGAATTGTCGGGACTCAAAAATGAACTCATAGACCATTTGGTAGTATTTGAAAATTACCCAATGGAACAAATACAAAAAGAAAAAGGCAAGGGTGCTGAGGTGATGGAAATTGACTACGACAGCACAAAGGCCTTTGAACAGACAAATTATGACATGAATGTGACGATTATACCGGGCAATCAACTAACACTACGGATTACTTACAACTCCTTGGCATATGATGGTCAGATTATAGGTGCTATAGGCTTGCATTTTAATGAAATAGCCCAAAATATTATTAGTGATCCTAATACAAAGATGTCCAAGCTTGAAATGTTAAGTGAGGAAGAGAAGGAAGAGATACTATACAGGTTTAACGATACAAAAGCGGAGTATCCGAAGGAGAAGACAATACATGAGTTGTTTGAGGAACAGGTAGAAAGAACGCCAGACAACATAGCGGTGGTATATGAAGACAGGCAGCTTACATACCGGGAGTTAAACGAGAGGGCAAACAGCCTTGCAGTAG
>JAUZPS010000559.1 GCA_030705945.1 Bacillota bacterium | reverse complement strand
TTCAAAAACTTGATATAATGGGTTTTAGTCATATAAACTTGAACAAGGAATTTTTTGAAACGCCCTTAATTATTTGTAATATAATATTTTTATATAAAAAGTTATTAATCTTTTACATTAATAACGTTAAAGTGTTCACTGTTTTGCTCAGTAAAATGTGAGATTAATAGCGCTTTTTATATGGATGATGGAGAAGTGAAAATTTAAGTTCAATTGTCTGTTTATGACATTAATTTATCTATGGGGTGCTTTATGTATAGCAGTTTAAATTTAAAAATTAGAAAGCTTTTCAAAAAGGAAAGCAATGATTTGCCATTTAAGCCTGGAATGATAGCAAGTATTAAGCATGATATGTGCCGTGATTCGGTTTTGAGTCTTGTTCAGGAAACTGACGAAAATTATTTATATCTTGCTTATCCAAGAGAATTTAGGAGCTATGATGTACAATTAGGGGATCGAATAAGTTGCAGGATAAAAAATATAGATTGTGAGTATTTGATTGAAAGCAACATAAACAACATAAATATGATTTACCCTTCCTACATAAGAATATTTGTGGATAACATGGTTAGATTCGATAACAAAAGAGAAACAAAAAGATATAATATCAATTTTGACGCAAATATTTCAGTATTTAATGAGCAAAATGCCATTATATGCAATGATGTGAGGATGTATGTCACGGATATAAGCCTTAGCGGACTTTATGCGATTATTCCCAAAAAGAGTATTGAAAGCCTATTGGACAATTACGGAATGAATGTCAGATTAAATGCTGGCTTTGATAGTCCTGTAAAATTTGACGCTGAGATAGTAAGAGTAGTTAAAAAAGAATATTCAAATGAGATCGGCATCAAGATTAAATATATCGATAGTGATAATATAAGAAGTCTTGAAAGAGTTGTAAAAAAATTAGAAAATGAAAATGCTTCATCACTTATGAAATATTTAGTTAGAAGCGAAAGGATAAAGGTCAGTGATTAGATCACTGGCCTTTTTCTATCAGGTATGGAAAAGGGGAGTAGTTGCTGATTCCCATATCTTTTTTTGTTACTGTTCCATCTTTATTTTCTATTGTTATCCATGACTTGATAAGAGCCCCATCCATTCCTTCAAGAATTACTTTTTCAGTCCCTTTTTCAAGAGAAGGATTAACTTTGTATACCTTTTCCGCTTTATACTGTTGTAGAACATCATGCTTCCATTCAATTTTTGGAGGTTCGCTTATTCCGTAAAATCCCATATAAAGCACATTATCAATTCCCTGAGCCCAAATCATAATGTTGTTATCAGTATTATTCATGAATTTAAAATCCTTTGCTCCATAGAAAACAGTCGCATCCTGGCCATAAGGAACATAAGGAACCGGCATACTGTGGTTATGGCGTTCAACAATTTTAAGATTACTTAAAACACTCACATTATAAAGGGTTGAAGCAATTTTACATACTCCTCCGCCGATTGTAGTTGAGAGTTTTGAGCCTATATAAGTCGGGCCCTTCTGAAACCCTCTTTCCTCAGTATAAGGACCAACAGTCTTATTCTGAGAAAAAACCTGTCCTGGTTTTAATACTGTACCTGATAACATTCTTGCAGCTAAATGCACGTTGAATTCTTCACCTGGCAAAGGATCTTTAAGCACAGTTTTGTATGCGCCTAACAAAATCGGAGTATTATTCAATTCTTTAGACTTAATGAATTCAACATCATAATCCCATGGCAAACTCGTTTCAGGTCCAGACTTTAATTGGGGTTTAACATCAGAATCGGTTGTTGCTTCGTTGGGATCTAGTGTAGCTTTGTTCAGCGTTGATAACTTTATCAAAGCAAACATACAGGATGCAATTAAAATTAATGCGCATAAAATTTTTGATAATAAAGCAATGTTTTTTTTCAAAATATTAACCACCTAATTTAGCATATTTTTTTAACTGCTCAAATAATCAGTAAATAAAATATATTATTTGTTATTTGTTAAAAAATATAAGCTAAATTTTTAGAAATCCTATCAATGAAAAGAAAAATTATAGTAAAATAGTTTGTATATAAAAATTTGGAGGTTTAAGGGATGAAAAATGCATATGTTTTTCATCCCTTTTTAATTTTCTCTTTACTCTTCTGTAACTATTTAATTTCAATATAATGCTATAATCTAAAATATTAATTATCAAGTTAGACAGTTTCAAACAATTTCTTTTGCTTTCTATAAGGGCGTTTCAAAAAATTCCTTGTTCAAGTTTATATGACGAAAACCCATTATATCAAGTTTTTGAAACGACCAGTTGCTAAGTTTTTTTGATACTACCTAATGTCTAAAACTAAAAAAAGACACCAAACACCCGAAAAAATACTACTTAAAAATATCTGTCAAATCTATAAACTTATAATATAAAATTCAAACTATATAAAAAGCAATTAATCTTTTACATTTGCCTATCACAAAATAACGTTAAAGCGTTCGTTATTTTGCTCCGTCAAATGTAAGATTAATAGTGCTTTTTATATATTATAGAGCATTGGGTGTATCTATAACAAAAGAGAAAGGGTTGGTTTATATGTTTAAAAGGCTCTCGGCAGCATTGATCGGATCTATTTTGTTTTGCATCATTTCTATTAGTTCCGGTGGAATATCAGCTAGTAAAAATAGTGTTCAAAGTATTTCTTCCAATAATGGCAAAACCATGATCGCATGCAATATCCAGAAAATAGACAATAGAGATAAATATATAGAATCTCTATCAAAAGATGATCTGGAAACACAAAGAAGACTAAATCAATATATGGATGCAGCAGCAAATAATAATAACTTTCATGGGGAAGTTTTAGTTGAAAAAGGAAGTAGAATATTACTATCAAAGGGCTATGGAATGGCGGATTACGAGAAATCAATTCCTAACACAAGCTCGACCAAATTAGCCATTGGTTCAATAACAAAACAGTTTACATCAATGGCTGTAATGCAGCTTTATGAAAAAGGTAAACTTAAGCTTACTGATAAATTAAATAAGTTTTTTAAAGATTTTCCAAGAGGCAACGAGATATCAATTCATCAGTTGCTTAGCCATACATCGGGAATTGTAAACTACACCCAGCTTGAAGAGTTTTATAAACTGGCTCCTGAAGATTTAAAAAGTGACAACATAATTAAACTTTTGTACAATAAACCATTGGACTTTGAGCCAGGACAAAGCTGGAATTATAGTAATTCAAATTATTTGTTATTGAGTAAAATAATAGAAAAGCTTTCTGGTATGAGTCTTGAAGAATATATGGAAAAAAATATCTTCAAACCCCTTGATATGAAGAATACTGGAGCATGTTTTTCTAAAGGTAAAATCAGACTTTCAGCAAAAGGTTACACAGGTTATTTGGAT
>JAUZPS010000558.1 GCA_030705945.1 Bacillota bacterium | reverse complement strand
CAAAAAATTCCTTGTTCAATGACCATATTACATATATTTAAGAAGAGGTTGTGAAGTTTGTCATGGTTGAAGCTGATACAAGAAAAAGATATAAAAGATTAATAAACAAGTTAATATGTTTTCTCATTTACTACTCTGGAATTTATTATATTTTAAAATCTATTTTCATGGAAAATGGCATATACATATTCTTTTATCATAGTATACTTGACACAAAGAAATGTAAGGAAGCAGGCGAGCTCATTTCATTGAGCTCAGTTGATAAAAAATCATTTGAACAACAAATAAGGTATTTTAAAAAGAAATACACGCCTGTCTCGATGGATGAAGCGCATGATTTACTTAGAAGCAACAAGCCTTTTAATAAAAAATATGTCGTAATAACTATAGATGACGGTTACAAAGACAATTTTATATACGGCTATGATTTGTTCAAAAAATATAAGATGTCTCCTACAATATTTTTGACAGCCAATAACGTAGACAAGAGCGCATACTTGTGGCCGGATATTTTGAGATATCTTGTATATAATACAGCAAAAACTTCTGTTAAAGTTGATATTTACGATATCCATTACGAAGTAGACTTCGACACAATATACGACAGGATTAATTTTCTTGACTCCATCAAGGAAGATATAAAAAAATATAACGAGGAAATTAAATACGAAATTATCGATTATCTATCCAATTTACTTGATGTTAAAGTCAAAAAAGATTGTGATTTAATGCTTAACTGGGATGAAGTTAAAAAACTTAATTCGATCGGCGTAAATTTTGGAGCTCATACATTGAATCACCCTATTTTAAGCACTCTCTCGGCGGAAGACGCCACTGATGAGATTTATGGTTCCAAGGTTCTTATCGAAGCCCGCACAAATAAAAAAGTAGAGCATTTTGCTTACCCCAACGGCAGGGATTGCGATATTTCAGAGTATTGTATTAACGAAGTAAAGAAATATTACAAAACTGCTGTAACAACTACACCAGGTATTAACAAGACCGGAGAAGATTTAATGAGGCTTAAGCGTATCGGACTTGCCTACGACTTAAATATTATAGACCTCAAGGTCAAAATATTATATTTTTGCATAATAGACAGTATCAACAACTTAAAGAAATTAAAGTCCTAAGGAGCTTTATGAAATGAAGCGGTACAGAATTATATTAGTTGGGCCGTCCTTAAAAACTCAGGGCGGCATTTCAAGCGTAATAAGAACATATTTAGCTAGCTTTCAGAAAGATGTTAAAATAACCTTTATTCCTACTTATTTTGGCAGAAACAGAGCTATAGATATATTATTTTTTGTAATTGCAATATTTAGAATAACCCTTAACTGTATAACAAGACCTGGAGCTATCTTCCATATAAACAGTTCATATTATGGAAGTTTTTTGAGAAAGTCAATACTTGCAAATATTTGTTTTGTTTTTCGCAAAAAGGTTTTATTTCACATACATGCAGGTGAATTCAATCTATTTATTGACGCAGCGAGCGACAGAAAAAAACGCTCCATTATCAAATTATTAAACAGGGTTAATAAAGTAATTATTCTTTCCGAGTCATTTAAAAGCTACTTCTCCCGATATGTTAAATCCGAAAAACTAGAAGTTATTTACAACCCTTGCCCGTTTGTAGCTGAACAATACACCAAAAGAAGCAATAACAAGTTAAAGCTGCTCTTTGTCGGTAGGATATGGCATGACAAAGGAGCTTACGATCTGCTTGAGGCTATTAAACTCATAGATTCCAAAGATTTAACGGTACAGCTCTTTGGCGACGGTGAAGTTAAGAAGTTCACTGACTTGGTAAAGGCTGAAGGCCTTGATGACATTATTAAAGTCAACCCTTGGGTATCTCAGAAGGAATTGCTGAAATTATATGATTCATCAGATCTCCTCGTTCTTCCTTCATACGCCGAAGGCTTACCCATGTCGGTACTTGAAGCGATGGGACGCGGACTGCCCGTGATTGCGACTGTCGTTGGCGGAATACCTGAAGCAGTCAGTGACGGACAAAATGGATATTTGATAAAGCCTGGCGATACGCTTGATCTCAAAACAAAGATCGAAATTTTTCTTAACAATCCTGAATTGTGTACTCAAATGGGTAAAAAAAGCCTTGAGATAGCAAAGGAGAAATTCTCAATTCCAGTTATTAAAAAAAAGCTGCTGTTAACTTACGAGGAATTGTTATGAAAAACGAGGAATTGCTATGAAAAGCAAAGTAATTATGATAGGACCTTGCCTCAATACTCAGGGCGGAATATCGTCTGTGCTTAAAATATATAAAAACAATATTAAAGACCTAGAACTTGATTTTATAGCTTCATACTCAGGCAAAAACCGTTATAGGGATATTTATTTCTTTTTTATTTCTGTTATTAAGACAATCATTATTTGCATTATAAGCCAAAACACCATTTTTCATATAAATACGGCGTCAAAAGGCAGCTTTTTCAGAAAATCAATACTTACGAAGATATGCTTGTTTTTTAAAAAGAAAGTAATTTTACACATTCATGGCGGAGGTTTTGTTAACTTTATTGAAAGCTCAAGCCCTCACAAAAAAAGAAAAATCATATCTTTGCTTAACAAAGTTAACAGCATAATTGTTCTGTCGGATTTCTGGCTGGATTCATACAAAAAATATGTTCCGCCTAAAAAGATAAAAGTTTTGTATAACCCATGCGCAAGGATTGACGCGATATATATTCCCCGCGGCAATATAAAAGCCAGAATACTATTTGTTGGAAAGTTATGCAAAAACAAAGGAGTTTATGATTTGATTTCAGCAGTAGAGTCGCTTGATAAAGAGAGCTTTACCCTCGATATTTACGGAGATGGAGAGATTGAAAACGCAAGAGTTTTAGTTTCTTCCGCTGGCCTCAACGATAACATATTTATTCACGATTGGGTTACCCAATCTGAGCTGGATAATATATACAGCAATACAGATATATTAGCTCTTCCATCTTATGCGGAAGGGATGCCAATGTGTATACTCGAAGCCATGGGAAAAGGCATTCCTGTTGTAGCAACAAATGTCGGCGGTATTCCAGAAGCAGTAAGAGATGGCGTCAACGGCTTTATAGTGTCTCCTGGAGATATTCAGGCGCTTGCTGACCGACTAAATAAATTGATTTACGATAGAGCTTTAAGAGAACGTATGGGTAAAACAGGTCTGGAAATAGCCAACTCAAAATTCTCTGTTAAATTAATAATAGATAAACTTAAATTTATCTATTACAACGATCTATATAAAAAGCACTATTAATCTTACATTTGACGGAGCAAAATAACGAACGCTTTAACGTTATTTTGCGATAGGCAAATGTAAAAGATTAATTGCTTTTTATCTATGACAGCAAGTTATATATTTATTTTGT
>JAUZPS010000557.1 GCA_030705945.1 Bacillota bacterium | reverse complement strand
TATAATATAGTTGTTAATATATTTATAATAATAGTTAATTATAGTATTATTATATTATTATCAAATTACTAATTCCGATATAGATATTTATATGCCATAATATACTACAGCTAGATTATAACGTAAAGTCTTTTTCGCAACTTATATAGTTTGGTTATATAAAATTATTTAAAAGGTGTATTATATGATAAAAAAACTATTCCTACTTATTATAGCGATGCTTTGTTTAACTTTATTAATATATTTAAATTCACTTACAGCATACTGCGCTGGATTTGAATATATACCGGAGCTTGCGGGTTCAAAAATAACTTCATGCGCAATAGATGAAGGTACTGCAAGAAATTGTTTTGACGGAGATATAAATACACTTGCGCGTTCCGCAAAGGTTAACCCTGCCTGGGTGCAAATAGAGTTTCCTGAGAAGGTAGAAATATATAAGGCAAAAGTTTCACTTGGACAACCAGG
Source organism: Bacillota bacterium (assembly GCA_030705945.1). Classification (GTDB taxonomy): domain Bacteria; phylum Bacillota; class Clostridia; order Acetivibrionales; family DSM-2933; genus Pseudobacteroides. The sequence continues at coordinate 2,927 of JAUZPS010000557.1, read as the reverse complement.
CTATTACGATACTGTATTTAATTGGTGGCTTGAATGCGCGGATAGTCAAAGCGATTTGGATAATAAAACCAATACGTATAAGTTAGTAGTATCTCAAAAAAATACTACAATCGACAGCGTTTGGGATGAAATGAAATTTTCATCGCCAGTTACGAAAAAAATATGGAGATTTACAATTAAAAAACCAGTTGGAGATGAGTATGTCCAAATTCCTGAGTTACAGCTTTTATCCTATTACCAGGGAATAAAACTTGACTTGTTGAGCTTTATAAAGAGCAATTCAATCGCAGTTAAATCAAATGACTCGGTAAATAGTGATATTAATAAATGTTTCGATGAAAATCCCATATCTTATTTTAACAGTGGCAATACATCAAATATTCTGGTTGATACTGGAAATTTCATGTTAACAATTAACAGAATCAGATTTTTTGTTGGCAGGGATAAAAAATATGATGAAATGGATAGGTTGGTCTTGGAAGCGGCGGATTCCATTGCTGATTTAAATTCCAAGTCGAATAGCTACAAACTTGTATATGGAAAAGGAAGAAACATTGGCTACGAAAATCAGGAGGATATAATGCTGTCAGTTCCTTTAAAAAAAAGGTTCTGGAGGTTTTATACAAGAAGAGTGGATTCAAAACAACCGGCAAGCATAAGTGAAATAGAACTTTGGGCTGATCAAAGATATTGTGATTATCCTCCCCCTGCTCCTTCTGATGTACGAATAATTGAAAGGAAGGACAAAACCGCAGCGCTTCAATGGTCAAATATAAAGGATGAAACTGGTGATGTATTGTATTGTATTTATAGAGATGATAAGTTGATTGGCGCTGTTTCTGCCTGCAAATATGTTGACAATGGATTGATACCGCAGAAATCTTATACATACTATGTAAAAGCCTATAATATATTAAGAAAGTTTTCTGACCAAAGCCCTCTAGTTAGCGCGATGCCGATTTCTGGGCAAACTGCCGTTTTAGATTCAACAGCGGTTCCGACTGATATTATTAGTCAAGCGGCAACTCCGCCGCTTACGGATTCGTTTAATTCTTCAAATAATCAAGAAAACCAGCTGAAGTCAACTGGAAATGCTCCTGTTAGTACTGCTCTTAAAGAAGATGGCGAAGATATTAAGACAAAGGGAAGCGATATGGAGAATTCAGATTCTAAGGGCTTAAGTTTAAAGACAAAAATAATTCTTGGTGTATTTTTTGTTATAATTGCTTTTCTTGCATGGTTCATATCGACGACTTTAAAAATGAAGAAGAAAATGCATGTTACTGAGAAAAAGCGTGAAGCAGAATTAGATACAATAAAGCAACTTCTGATAGAAGAGAGAACAGAACATGTAATTGAACTGCTTGATAAGAATAAAAAACGTAAATAAGGGCGTTTTTAAAAAAATTCCTTGTTCAAGTTTATACGACGAAAACCCATTATATCAAGTTTTTGAAACGACCAGTTGCTAAGTTTTTTTGATACTACCTATATATTTTGCAATAAACATTTTACATCCATTTTTATATTGCAAAATATTTACCTTGATTCATAAGTTGCGAAAAATTCAGCTTTGATAGTAAAATGCAGACGTATTAACTGCATTTTTTTTATGTAAAATCTTTTTCGCAACTTATATAAAAGAAAAAAGGCTGGTATATTGAACCAGCCTACTCATCAAAAATCATATCTCTAATAAATTTAACCTTAATTTTTTTGCTTTTTAATTCTTTAGCAAGAAGCAGATAATCAGTGTTTTCGGGATTACTTATGAATTCCTTTAACTCCTCGTTGTTTATATGGTCTAAAGGTCCCTTTTTTCTATCGTCATATATTCTGTATGGCTCGCTTATTAAAGCTCTTCGTAAATCATCAGAAGTATTTTTACGATAGAAAAATGATCTTTCGACGCCTATATAATTTGCCAAAATGTCCACTAAAATCGGTGAGGGGTTATCATCATTACCTTTTTCAATATCTTCATAAACGGAAGGATCAATGATTCTACCTGTTTTTGCAGCTATATCATCTGTAATTGATTTATATGATTTGTTTTCCCTGATCATCTTCAGGTTTGATGCCTCAAACTTAACGCTGGCGTCTTTTTTTATATATCCGATTTCTTTTAATAGTTCTTCAAGAGACATATTCAGAGCGCGCGCTATCTTATCCAGCGACTCAACAGTTGGAACTATTTCCTTACCTGTTCTAGGATCTGTCTCTTCAAGATTTTTGATATAAGTATGGCTCAGGCCACATTTTTCTGAGAATTCTCTCAGTGAAAAGCCTGCGCTTTGCCTTCTGGCTTTAATTAAATTACTTAAATGGCCCATCTTATCACTCCAGAAATTTATTATACATATTATACATAAAGAAATTAAAATAGCAAAGAGTATTTTGAAATTTTGTTTATATATTTTGCAATAAACATTTTACATCCATTTTTTATATTGCAAAATATATACCTTGATTCATAAGTTGCGAAAAGTTCAGTTTTGATAGTAAAATGCAGACGTATTAACTGCATTTTTAATGTAAAATCTTTTTCGTAACTTATATAGTTGCTAAGTCTTTTTGATACTACCTTATCAGACTCTTCTGAAGTACAAGACATATACCGGCAGCGCTATAATTGCGATACCCAATATGAAAATCATAATTGCTCCTAGCTTATTCTTATTTTTCCATGTCCATACTCCATATGTGCAATTGTAAAAACAGACCCAAATTATTATTATAAAGGCTAAAAGATTACCAACACTCATTTCCCAAGTTCCTCCATACCCTCCGAGCTCATAATAGGAGCTGATCTAATGGTAAGGCCTGGCCTTCTGACTTTGAAATCAACTTCTACATCAAAACTGGCATCCTTATACTTACCTAACCATCCATTCTTTATCCAATCATCCCATGTGAGAAATTTTATT
>JAUZPS010000556.1 GCA_030705945.1 Bacillota bacterium | reverse complement strand
GCGTATTGATTCTTAGAAGCCATCTTATGAAAGGGTGATGAAAATGGAGATCAGATACATAAGTAGTGATGATATTGAAAAGATATCTGAACTTGTTTGGGTAGTATTCAGCGAGTTTGTTGCTCCGGGCTATTCCGAGGAAGGTGTCGGGACCTTTAAGAGTTTTGTACAGCCTGAGGAACTTAAAAAGTCAATTGACAATGGGAGGTTTTTCATATTAGCATGCTTTGAAGAAGAAAAACCTATGGGTACTATAGCTATGAGGGATAATTGCCATGTCAGCCTGCTTTTTGTAGATAAAGAATATCACGGAAGGGGCATTGCTAGAAAGTTGTATGAGGAGGCTGTGAGAAAATGCAAGGAGGAAAATCCGGGTCTTGATGAAGTAACAGTAAATTCCTCGCCCTATGCTGTGGAAATATATAAAAGGCTTGGGTTTGAGATAACAGGCGAGCAAGCCACTCAGAATGGAATAACTTTTGCGCCTATGAGGATGAGAATTAGAAGATAACCAAATGTAAAATTACTTTATATTTAAACTTTACATTTGGTTATCTATAAGCAGTTCATGCCAAAAAAATTACATTTCAGATTTAATCCATTACATCTCAGCATTAATTTTGATACCAATAAAAATATAGCAGCTATAATTGGGCTATAACAATTTGAAGATAAAATATTTTAAACATAATAATTACCAGCGTATTTAGAATACGATCTTTTTAATGAGTTGGTAAAGGCGAAGTCTAAAGTGTCTTATCTAATTAATCAAAAATTAATGGAGGGGATGTACAATGTTAAACAAATTTAAAAAGTTTTATGTATCTTTAATTCTTTTAATCGCAGCATTGGCAATGCTTTGTGTAAACTCATTCGCAGTAACCGGCCTGCAGCTTAGCAGTCTGGAAATCAGTCCAAAGATCATTCCGGTAAAGAAGCTGGTTGATGTTCAGAAAATCAATATTGCTGTTTCCAATTATCTGAAAAGTCAAACCAGCATCAGTTCTGTAGGAAGTACAAGCATAAAACCTGTCTTTTTGCCTGAAAACACTACAAGTACGCCTGATTATCTTGTGACATATATAATGGACAGCAATACATATTATTATGAGACAAAGAAAATAAGCCTAAATCCTGATTACAGCATAAGGGGAGTTACAGATAATTATATCGAATCTATAGTAGATTTGGATGTGGTTGACCTTAGACCAATATTGGTGTTATCCGCAGATAACGATATTGACGCGGTTTTTGGAACCTGTAATGATGACATTCCATCAGCAGTGGACGGAGTGTTGCAGGCGGCAGCAACAGCAAGAGCTGCCGGTTATAAAGTAAAAACTCTCATAGGTGATGAAGCTACAGTCTCTGCGTATAAATATTGGCTAAAGAAGCCAAATGTAAAGATATTCGGCAATATCGGACATGGGAGTCCAAATGGAATAAAGCTTGCAGATGGGGCGCTTGAATATAGTTTCTTTAATTCTCTAGGGGAAAGCGTATTAAATAACAAAGTGCTATATTTTAATTCCTGCCAGGTGCATAACTACCCATTAGAAGCTTCAATCACCGGTTTTGCGGCGGCTCAGAAGTTTATAGGCGGAAATATAAATCTTGGAATCGGATCATCAGAAAGAGTTTTTAAACGTTTCTGGGAACTCACATTAAAAAACAGAAGCGGCATGGCTGAAAGTCTTTCACAGGCTGAAAGAGATACAGGTTATTCGCCATCGGGGGCCCATGGAATATCGGGCAATGGTTCAAATTATGTGACAAATGGCAACCTGGCTCCGCAAGGTACAATTATATCTACTGTAACTAGTCCTACAGGAAGCGGAAATCATGACATCAGCATAATAAGGGACGGAGTGAAGCCCTCCGTTGGAAGTGACGACTCTTCTACTCAATTTGATACATTTACCGGAAACATATCAACACACTATGAATATGTAGGGTACACTTTTAATAGAAAGTTTACCTTTGGCAGATTGGTTTTCCAGGAAGGCAAGCATTTTTGGGACGGTGGCTGGTTTGCTTATGGGGCTCCGACAGTCCAGGTAAGGCAAAACGGTTATTGGTATAATGTCACCTCAGCTCCGACAACAGCTTATCCATATGGAAACAGCGCAAGCAATTTTGGAAGTTCATACCAGTCGTACACATACAATCTTAACAATGTACCAGGCGATGGAATACGCATATACGGACTGGCAGGAGGAGCAAACAACTTTATCAGTGTAGGCGAGATTCAGGTTTATGAAGGCAACCAGGGCAATATTATTGCAAGTGTTACCAATCCAACCGGTGGAGGAAATCATAATATAGAAGTTATAAATGACGCTGAGATTCCAGCTGTGGGAAATAGCGATTCAGCAATGCAGTATGATACATTTGTCGGAAATACTGCAGCTCATGATGAATATATAGGTTATACATATAATGAAAATAAAACCTTCACAAAAGTAGTTTTCCAGGAAGGCAAACACTTCTGGGATGGTGGTTGGTTTGCCTATGGGGCGCCTAAGATTCAGGTAAGGGAAAATGGAGTTTGGACTAATGTTACTCCAACTGTGTCTCCATATTATCCATACAGTAATTCGACATCAACCTTCGGAAGTTCTTATGAAACTTATACTTACTACCTCAATAACGAAGTAGGCAACGGTATCAGATTGTCAGGAAGAGCCGGCGGTTCTAACAACTTCATCAGTGTAGGGGAATTGGTGATATACGGGGATTGATGAATACCATATAATTTGGAATATTGAAAAAATAACTCCCGCTAAAATCTTCGTTTTGTGTTCACTTAACTCGGGAACTCGCGCTCGGAATCTGAAGTAATTTTTCAATCATTCCTTAGCAAATCGGATAGCAGCTCATAAGAGACAGCTATCCGATTTGCTATTCCATAGCATAATCCAGTACTGATTCATACTCAATAACTCTACCTTCTGACCATGCTGAATCAATGCTGCTTTTATGGTTTTATTTGCTAATTTAATTCTATATTCATTCATCCATATCTATAGCTTTCACTTTAACACAATGATATTCTGTTACAAAACTGTCGTTTGACCGGCAGTTTTCAATTCTAAATCCTGCTCTTTCAAGCATACCGTCTAGAACCCATTTAAACGCGCTATATTCTTCTCTTATATGTGTTTCTACTTCTTCTTTGAATTTTTCTCCTGCATTTTTCTCAAAAAATGAAATCCAATTGTCAATTTTATCTTTATATTCGGCAGCTTCAAAATTAAATACTACATCATGGATATACAATATTCCGCCTATCTTTATCATTTTATTCATTTTGAGCAATGCAATCTGCTTCCAGAAGTCAGGGAGATGGTGAAATGCCGCCTTTGTAATGAGCAGATCCACAGGTTCAGCTTTATG
>JAUZPS010000555.1 GCA_030705945.1 Bacillota bacterium | reverse complement strand
AGTTGAGGTTTATTAACGACATTGCGGGAGAACCTCCAAGATCTTTGCTCGATATTGCTTGCGGAACAGGCTCTTACTCAATTAAGTTAGCGAAGAAGGGTTTTGACATTACGGCTGTGGACCTTGATGCCGCAATGATAGAACAACTGAGCGAAAAGGTAAAAAAGAAAAATTTAAATATTAAATTTATAACTTCAAATATGTTAGAACTTAAGGACAAGCTATACGGCTCTCTATATGATTTAGCTTTTTGTATTGGAAATTCAGTTGTACATCTCAGTAGCAAAGAAGATATTTTAAAATTTCTGTATTCTACCAAACAGTTAGTCAAAAAGAATGGTAATATTATTATACAGATAATCAATTTTGATCGGGTTATACTAAGTAATATAAATAGCTTGCCTCCAATAACAAATCAAGAAATCGGCCTGGAATTCAAAAGATTTTACAGATATGACAAAGAAAATAACCTGGTGTTTTTCAGAACTGTTTTATCAGTTGATAATAAGACAATTGAAAACGAAATCCAATTATATCCATTATTGTCTGAAGATTTGCTGAATATGTTGAAGGAAGTAGGATATAAAAACATATCATTTTTCGGGGACTTTAATAGAAATGAATTTGATAAGCTCAACTCATTTATGCTTGTTTTAAATGCTCAAAGCTAAGATTCTGAAATAAAAACCCCCGAGTTAAATTCGGGGGGTTTTTATCTATATGTAGATTATGAAAAATTAATAGCATCAGATCTTTAAAGTGTCTTTAATCACCTACTACTTTTTTGTTTCATGATATTCTTCTTCACTATTTACAGCCCATATTGACGCTTTTGAATCAATATTTTTATTTATAACATTTACAGCTTCCATAGCTGTCAACATTGAATGGTCCATATTATTATATCTATGTTGACCATTTCTACCTACACAATAAAGGTTAGGCACTGCATCCAGCCACTCTTTTATTTTTGGAAATTTACTGTATGTTCCAAAATAAGCAGGATAAGCTTTTTTAACTCTAATTCTCACCTGATCAAGAACATCCTTCTCATCAATAATATCTATTTTAGCTAATTCTTTCTTAGCAAATTCAATAAAGTCCCCATCTGACATATTCCACATGCTGTCACCTTCATTGCAGAAGTACTCCAAACCTATCCATACTGTATCTTTACAGTTCTTTAAAAGATACGGAGACCAATTGTTGAAAATTTGAAGACGCCCAATTTTTACGTCTCTTTCTTGAATATATATCCAAGTATCTGGCACAACATCTCCTACTGTTTTGATTTTTGTCTTATTTCTTATTTTTAATTTATTTACCAAAAGACCTACTGTAATAAAATCACGATAAGGTAATTTATCAGCCGCCTCCTTAATTTCTGAAGATATTTCTTTGCCTTTTATAGCGGCAACAAGATCCTTAATAGGCATTGAGGAAATAAAATAGTCTCCGAAAATTTCTTCTCTTTGTCCATCATTTTTTTCGACTATAACAGAAACTGCTTTTCCATTTTCTGTTTTTACTTCCACAACCTTATTATTTAAACGAACCTCTCCGCCCATAGACTGAATATCAGCTGCCGCAGTTTCCCATAACTGTCCCGGACCAAGCTTTGGATAAATAAATTGTTCTATTAGAGATGTTTCTACATTTTTTTGTTTTATTCCATTGTTTCCTGAACTAAATATCTTGCTTAAAGCGGCTAATACCGCTTTCTTTAAGGATAAGCCTTTGATCCTTTGCGCTCCCCAGTCAGCAGCAATATTTGAAGGGTGAACCCCCCATAATTTCTCTGTATAATCCTCAAAGAACATCCTATATAAAGCAACTCCGAAACGGTTTATCATAAAATCTTCAAGTGATTTTTCCTCACGTTTGTGAAATCTTGATGAAACATACCCAACTCCCGCAGAAATCGTTCTTGGAAGCCCCATGTTTGTAAACGTCTGAAGTTTTAAAGATATAGGATAATCAAAGAACTTTCTCAAATAAAATATCCTTGAAACTCGTTCCCTAATCAGCATTACCCTATCTTCTGATTCTGGATTCGGTCCGCCAGATACTAAATTTTTTTGTTTATTAAGCAATATATCGTCCTTTGAAGGCTCGCCTTGAATCGGCATTAAATTCATCCACCAATCCATTACTTTATCATCTTTTGAAAAAAAACGATGGCCCCCAATATCAATACGATTATTATTATATTTTACAGTTCGAGAAATCCCGCCTATTTCATTACTTTCTTCAAGTATAATAGGATGGATGCCGGTATTTTGTTTTAGTATTTCATACGCTGCAGTTAAACCTGCAGGTCCAGCCCCGATTATTACTGCAATTTTTTTGTTGTATTCCATTGTTCAATTGTCTCCTATTAGAATAAAATTACTTCTATAATTTTAAAGTATTATTAAGTCTCACGCGCTTCTATACTTGTCATAATAAAAACTGACATTTAAACAATTTCTTATATATATAATTCTCTTAACAAATCCCGTAAATCAGGATTTTACTAAATTATTCTAACACTTAATAATACAAATTTCAATGATGTTCACAATTTTATAAATAGCAAACATCATTACAGTTCGGTATCTATATTATAATCACTATCAATCTTACATTTAGCAGAGCAAAATACCAAAAGGGTTTTAGAGGCATTTTGCTCTGCTAAATGTAAAAGATTAATTGATTTTAATATAGATTTGTTTACAGCTTGAACTTTTTCACTTCTTTAGTAAGCTCTTCCGCCATTTTTGACAGCCCACTTGCTGAATTCGCTATCATCTCAATTGAGGCCAGCTGCTCCTGACCTGATGCGGATATTTCCTGTGAGCTTGCTGCAGACTCTTGCGCTACTGCAGCCATATCCTGTGTATGATTTGCTATTTCTTTCGATCTAGAATCTATATCTTTAAGCATTTCGGAAGATTGTTGCGACCCCTTAACAATATCCTCTACAGAAAGCTTTATCTTATCAAAAGCTTCTTTTGTATTATTAACTGCTGTAACCTGGGCATCCACTGTAATTCTCGATAAAGCCATATTTTCTGAAGCTTGTTTGTTCTTTTCAGTGGTTTCTCTGATTATTGTAGTTATTTCTTTTGCCGCTGATGAAGAACCTTCAGCCAGCTTCCTTATTTCCTCAGACACAACCGCAAAACCTTTTCCCGCTTCACCTGCTCTAGCTGCTTCTATTGCTGCATTGAGAGCTAGGAGGTTTGTCTGTTCAGTAATTGAAGTAATTACATCTACTATGCTTTCGACCTTTGCAACCATCTCGCCTAAGTCATTAACTGAGTTTCCTACTTCCTTTGTTATTTGAAAGTTTTCATTCATTCTTTCAATTGCAAGATCAACCGCATTCTGCCCGAGTTCCACCATTTTCAATGACTTACCAGCATTCT
>JAUZPS010000554.1 GCA_030705945.1 Bacillota bacterium | reverse complement strand
CATAATAGACAACTCCTATTCTTCCAAAAACTCAGTCAATGGTGATGATGCAGATGCGCCCTTATCCAACACACGGCCCAAACCGGAAAGATATGCCGCGCGTCCTGCTTCAATAGCCTGTCTGAAAGCCCGCGCCATAGTTGGAATATCACCGGCGGTTGCAATCGCAGTATTGGCCATAACAGCTGCAACACCCATTTCCATTGCTTCACAGGCTTGAGACGGACGTCCTATTCCTGCATCGACAATAATCGGAAGATCAATTTCATCTACCAGTATTTTAATAAACTCTTTTGCGCATAATCCCTTATTAGAACCAATTGGTGATGCCAGCGGCATAATACAGGATGCTCCCGCATTAACCAGATCACGAGCCACATTAAGGTCAGCATGGACATACGGCATTACTATAAATCCCTCTTTTGCAAGAATTTCAGTAGCTTTAACCGTCTCATAATTATCCGGAAGGAGATATTTTGAATCACGGATAATTTCGATCTTTACAAAATCCCCGCAACTCATTTTCCTTGCAAGTCTTGCTATCCTTACCGCTTCCTCTGCGTTTCTGGCTCCGGATGTATTTGGAACTAAAGTTACGCTTTCCGGAATAAAATCTAAAATATTCTCACTTTCATTTGTATTGGCGCGTCTCAGCGCCAACGTGACCATCTGCGCGCCGGCATTTTCTACTGCCGCCTTAATTAAATCCAGACTATATTTCCCCGATCCGAGGATAAATCTGGAAGAAAACTCATGTCCTCCAATTGTTAACGTATCTTTTACCATTATCTATTCTCCCTTATCCTTCTTTTACATCTATAAGTTCTACCTAGAAATACAAGTCCCGGGTACCGGCTTCAATTTTTTTCAATTCCTCTATAGTCAATTGTTTAACCTTAGGATCAGTGATCTTTTGAAGATGTTCTTTGATCGCCTTTTCTCCAATTTCCCTGGTTTTTGGACTGGCATAGTCCATAAGATACTCTTTGAAGGTCAAAATAGCATTGGGTTGGCAGACATTTTGGATCTCACCGGTTTTAGCAAGGGCCATAAATCTGTCACCGGTTCTACCCTTACGATAGCAGGCGGTGCAGTAGCTCGGGATATATCCTGCTTCACAAATGTGACGGAGAATTTGATCTGGAGATCTATGATCAGCCACTTCAAATTGAGCAGAACTGAGATCTTCATATTCTTCGGTCCCACGTTTCAAGTTATCCAATTGGGCTTTATATCCGCCTATCCCTACACAGGATCCGGCGCTCATTTGAGAAATTCCAAGATCAATTACTTCATCCCGATAATCCGGTTTTTCACGGGTAGATATAATCAGCCCGGTATAAGGAACTGCCAGCCGCAATACCGCAACAATTTTCTTGAATTGAATATCGTTTACAAGATATGGGAATGTGTCTAGATTTACTCCTTCCGCTTCCCTCATGCGGGGAAATGAAATGGTATGAGGACCTACACCGAATTTCTCCTCAAGATGCTGTATTCCCATCATAAGAGCGACAATCTCAAAGCGGTAATCGTAGAGCCCGAAAAGGACACCCATTCCTACATCATCAATACCGCCTTCCATTGCTCTGTCCATTGCAGTGGTATGCCAATCATAATCTCTTTTAGGACCTGAAGGATGCATTTTGGCATAGGTTTCCCTGTGGAATGTCTCCTGAAAAAGAATGTATGTGCCAATACCTGCCTGTTTTAATTTTATATAATCTTCCACAGTCGTAGCCGCTATCTGTACATTGATTCTACGGATTGCTCCATTGTCTTTCATTGTCTCATATATGGTTTTCATTGCTTCCACGACATACTCAATAGGCGCGTTTTGGGGATCTTCGCCCATATCCAGCATTAAGCGCTTGTGGCCTAACTGCTCTAGAGCCTCAACCTCCTCACGAATCTCATCCATTGATAACTTTTTCCGATTTAAGTTATTTGCGCAGCGATATCCGCAATAAACGCAGTTATTTACACAGTAGCTGCTTAAGTATAGCGGAGCAAACAGCACAATCCTTTTTCCATAAATTCTTTGCTTAATTTCCAGAGCAGCGCTAAACATTTTTTCAAGCAACTTTTCATCTTCAAGTTGAATTAGCGCAGCTACCTCTCTTGGAGTTAACCCTTTAGCTGCTTTGGCCTTTGCAATGATCTCCAGTATTTTATCTTCGGAGACTTTTGCATTTTCATTCAAAATGCTTTGAATTTTTGATTCATCAATAAAGTCTGCTACATAGTTTTTATTCATTTTAATCCCCTTTCCGGATTTCAAGCCACATACAAGGAAAAAGAAAAAACCTACCAATTTTTTTGGAAGGTCTTTAATTATCTAATAATTTTCTATTTACCCTTAAGGTCAGAAAAATACATCTTTCCTGCAGGACTTCTAAACCCTCCTTCCAGTCAGGCGCCCCCCACTGGTCAGATCTCTAGTTTTTTGTGAAATTCTATTAAGTTATATATTGACAAAATTCATTGTTATACATATTATATGTATAACAATGAATTTTGTCAAGTTTTTCGAAGGGGGAAAACGGGTTAATGCATGGAAATTTCGATGATTCAATAGGTTTTTTATCGACACAGTCAAATAAAAAGCTGCTAAGATATTTAAGTTCCCATCTGGAAAAATTTGATATTACACCAGAGCAATGGATAGTTCTTAAACGACTTTCTGAGCAAAATGAAATCAATCAAAAACAATTATCTGAGAAAGTTGATAAAGACCCTGCAACTTTAGCAAGAATATTGGATATTTTGGAAAGAAAGGAATTAGCCTTTAGGAAGATTGACAAACAAGACAGACGAGCATTTATCATTTCTATAACAAATAAAGGACAGGAGCTAAAAGAACAGATATTACCTATTATTGAATCGGCCTTCCAAAGATTGCTAAACAATATAACCGATGAGGAAATTGAGATATATAGAAAAGTTCTATTAAAAATGAATGAAAGCTTAGATATCAGGTAGCGTAACTATAAACACACTTCCTTTCCCGAGTACACTTTTTACTTCTATTTTGCCGTCACACAGCTCAACAATTCGTTTTACTATCGCAAGACCAAGTCCATTTCCTGATTTGGAATGAGATGAGAATTTATTAGCATTATCTAAAAGATTTATCCAAATCTGCTGTATCAAATCTTCGTTTCCCTTTATATTGCTCAAGTATATATGCTACCTTTCCGGGATATATATAAGTTGCGAAAAAGATTTTACATTAAAAATGCAGTTAATGCGTCTGCATTTTACTATCAAAGTTGAACTTTTCGCAACTTATGAATCAAGGTTTATATTTTGCAATATAAAAAATTGATGTAAAATGTTTATTGCAAAATATCTAGCTTATTAAGAACTGAATATGTACACTCCAGTCATTAAACTTATGGTGTCATTACAT
>JAUZPS010000553.1 GCA_030705945.1 Bacillota bacterium | reverse complement strand
GGTTACGTGGAATTATTATATCATTGGGTCTTGTATCCAATTGCTCAGATAAGTTCTCAATATAATAAACATTATCACTATTTTTAAATAATGCCATAAGATTAAATCCAGAAAAAATTATACGCTCTGCATCGGCTTTTAAGTCACATGTATACAGTCTATTATATGAATTTGAGTCAAAGACATACAAAGTATTAGTACCATCAATTACGTAGAAACAATCCTTTACTGGATCGAAACAAGCGTCCTTTATCTCATCTAAGCCAATATTACAAACAAATTTTAAGTCTTTGGTTTTATCTTCTGAAGATAAATATATGTCACCATAACTATTTATCAAATACTTCCCATTTGCTGAAATAAAATTCTTTCGTTTGTAAGAACTATCATATTGGGCATTATTGATGATTATATAATCACTATACAAATAAGATGAGTTTAGGATATATAAAATATTTAACCTAGGATTTGAACATATAGAGCCGGAACTTCCATATAACTTAACTGAAGGACAATTTATTTCCTGTCTTGATATGATAGAATAACATCTTATATAACTGTTATAAATATCATCTAACTGTGGTGATGTATAAATATATCCATTATTCCCAATAACAAAGTTTGAAAACTTATTTGTATTTATGAAATATTTAAAATCCAGTGCTTCCGCATCATAAACATTTATTTTTCCTAGATCAGGCGAGCCGACAAATAATTCATTACCATATATAGCTAATTGTTCAGGTATTTCCTCAACCCTCTTAATTTTCTGTTCCCCAGTCTCTGTATTGTTGAGCAATATCCTGTAACCAGCAGGGTCAACGGTATAAATAAAGGGCTTATTTTTATGACAGACTACATCTGAAATTGCTGAATTTTCTGGCTGCATAATACCGGTTGAGGGAGTGAGAGTTGGATTTTGAGATATATATGATTCTTCAGATACAATTTCAACCCCATTTCCCGATAAGGAAATTATATTGCCATCTCTCGAACAAATCGAGAAAGGAATATTTTTTAGTTTTATAGCGCCATATTGGCTGAAAGTGCTGTAATTATAACATTTAATTGAAGGTGTATCTTTAGACGCGCAATATATGCTATCTTTTTGTAAATCGAAACATACATCTGATAAGTTACAATTACTTAAAGGCCTTATTTGCTTCATGTCATATCTTGAACATATTGAAGCAATAAAAATATTACCTTTATCGTCTATTGCATAGTTTCCATCAGGGGAAATTCTGAGCTTGCTACAAGATGGATGAGCTCCTCCCCAACCTAAATCAACTTTGCCTTTGTTATATATACACTTAACAACCGATGAAGAATCTGAATCAGAAAAATAGAAATAATCTTTTGTTGGATTCATTACTATATTACCCAGCTGTCCTTGAACATAAAAAGTCGAACCAATTTCATTCAGGCTGGATAATGAAAATTCTTTTATATCGTAAAGCCCCGTGACATAAACATTTCCATCCCGACCAACAGCCAAATCATTGAATTTCATTCCAACTATAATCGTATTTTCCAGTTGCATGGTTGAAGAATCGTAAATTCCTATTATTCCATTTTGGCCATATCCAATAAATAGCTTATTGTCATAATAGTCTACACAAGAAGGAGAATAAATTAGTTGTACTTTATTTAAAAAATTAGTTTTATAATTGTAGGAAGCCATGACGTTATTGGTCGAATCAGTAAAGTAAATAACAGGCTTATTTGTATCCATAACACTGTCATTTATGATATAGTTCCAATCTTCTGTAGTAGGTGAAGGTGTATTTGTATTGATTGTCGGTGTGATTGTACAAGACTCAGAAGGTGTTGGTTGTGGTGTTTGTGTAGAAGTTGGTTTAAATGTCTGCTCATTAATATTTATTTTTTCAATCACTGTTTTATTATCATCATTGATTGCTAGAGCTATTATTTCATTGTCTTTAAAGTAAATATACTGGATAGTATCTTTGCAATCAAGTATACTTGCTCCTATCTTGGTATCATAATCGTAAACATAAATCTTTTTGTTATCCGTTGCAGTATAGAATTTATTATTATCAATATCAAAAGTAATATCATTGAAAGATTTATCGAGTGAAACATAAAAACCTTCTTTTTTTGTATCTGGATCACATTTAAAAACATTTCCAGATGAAAAAAATATAAATTTCCCATCCGGTGAAACTTTAAAATTATTAGTTGCAGGAAATATATCCTCTGGTAATGAATAAAGATATATTTTACCATTACTGATGTTATATGAAAATACCTCTGATGATAAGTGCTGAGCATATAGTTTTTTTAACTGTTTATTATACGCTATCCCGCTCATCTCATACGCTGTATTCGAGCTTGAAAGTTCCTGTTTTGTTATAGTTGAATAACTTTTTAAAGAAGTCCATTGACCCGAACCTGAGGAAACAAATATATTTCCATTTTCATCAACATCGATATCATATGGATCCAGATTAATGTCAAACTCGTCATTAATGGACATATTATCTGCATCTAATATTGCAATGCCACCATATTGATCCTCAGTATCCCATCCCGAACTATGCTTCCTCATTACTAAAGTAACAAACAATTCGTTATTAAAGATAGTTATCTTTTCAGGCATGTAGTTCAAAGATACTTCATTAACTGAACCTGAATTATAATTGACAGCGTATACCTTTGAATTAGCCGTATCAACAGCATATATCAATGGCTTTGATGGATTAAGGACAGTATCAGAGATCTGGCAATTATCTGGTAGTTTTATTTCTGACAAATAATTAAGTGAAGCAGTAGAAGCTGATGTGTCTGTTGACAACATTAAGATTGTAACAAAAACAATTATAACTGTTGTTACAATATAGCAAATAAAACTTTTCATTTTCAATACCTTCCATAATAAAACTAATCTATGGACAATATTATATCATATTTACCCAACTTTTCCACTTCAAATTAAGCAGCCATAAAAACGAACCATAACTTCAATTACATTTGATTATAAACTTGATAAGCGTACGCTTGCGAGAATAAGGATGCACCGTTATGTTTTTCATATCCTCCTATAAGTGATTATCATAAAAATGGAGGCAGAAGGATGAAATGCGCATGGCTTGATGAATATTGTTATCAACCCCAGTTCTACTGACAATGATAATAATCCTATACTGGCTATTCTCTCAAGTTCTGAAAAGTCTATAGATAAATTCAATCCATTTCTTACTTTCTTTTCATTTCCGTGATATAATTCATTAGTGGCGTCTCCTCTCGCTATTTGTTTCTCCAAAACAACAGTTTATCAAACTGTCGTCAGGAATGCCACTTCAAATTCCACAAATACAGAGCATATATGAATGATTTGCGGAATTAAAATATGTAAACTCCAAATAATAATTTCAGTAGAAATATAGTGAAAGAGATGACT
>JAUZPS010000552.1 GCA_030705945.1 Bacillota bacterium | reverse complement strand
TCATTATTGTTTCAATTCGCAAGACATTTTGTTGGTTGTAAAACTTTACACTGTTATTATCGACATAATGACGAACTCTCAATCCATCGCGCCAGGCGCTAACCTTTGTCAAAAGTTCAGGATTTGCCAATGGGTGAGGTTGACCGTCTTTCTTTACAGGTCTACCCATGTATTTTAAAACCCTGTCACAAGTACCTGTCATAACAGCATGGCGTAAGAGGTTTTCCATCACAGGAGTTAATGTCTGTGAATCGTTGAATATATAATCCCTTGCCATTTCACTTTGCCACAATGTCCAGTAATATTTCATATCTTCACCAAGTATTTCAGACATTGTAGGAAATACTTCCTTCGCAAACCCGGACATCATTTCTTCCCAGTTTACATCCAACTGGCTGTTCAAAAGTTTTTGAGCCAATTCATAATCATCGATGTATAAAAACTTATTTCTTATAATCTTCATTTAATACATCTTGAGTTCTTAGAAAAGATTGCATTCCAAGTGCAAAAGATAGAGGTTTTGCGCTCCTTTGAATACCAATCTGTCAAAACCTTCTATGCTACCCCTTGATTATTGAGCCAAATCTATGTAATAATGAATCCATGCGTTGCCTCCAACATTTTTGTTTGGTGAGATATTCATTATATGTGATTGACAACGCATTTTTCAATTGTTTATGGAATTTGCGCTTTTTTATTGGGTTGTGGGCGTAGCCCACTTTAGTAAAATATTACTAGATTTTTACTGAAAAATTATTTAGTTAAAATTAACCATATGTAGATAAACGAGGATTAAAATTAATGAAAAAAACAAAATTTTCTGAACGGAAAACTATAGAAATTAGCATTGATGGTACACGAATAGATCAAATTAGGCTATCAATGACTGATTGGAGGGATATCAAAGGAAACATTGGCAGTACTTTATTAATGATTGGTCATAAAATAAAAGCAAAGTTGTATTTAAATGCTTTATGCTTGCTTATTTCCCCTAAAATAGTTGTAGAGCTATATAATAAAGGCATTTTAAAACAAGATAAATTAGCTAAATATAAAATCGAAATATTTGAATGGAGTGCAGAATGTATTTTAGAAAAAATAATTTACGGTGATATTAATAACCAAGTCGGGGATGACATAGCAGTAATTTTTAACATAGTAAGTATTCCACAAAATCAGGAACAATCTTTGAATAAGTTTTTTCTAGAAGATTAACAGTTTTGTAGAGTAGCCAAGCGGTAAATTCGAACTCCTGCAATAACCAAATCAATATAAATACTCCTGAAAACAATTTAAATCTTCTAGCGTTTTAAAATTGATATAATAGAAATCTCAGTTGGAAATTTTGCTTCTGAAAACCAGCAGAGAATATCAGGGGTCCAGAAACAGCAAATTTTAAAGTTAATTCATTTAATATTCTGGAAAGTAACTACAAATGAGACATAAAGTGATATTATAAAAATAAACAGAACAAGTAAAAAACTCTATCAACTATTTCAATAACGGAAAAAAGGTGGCGCTTCTTCTTATGAACATGGAGAATATAAGACTAAACGATAAATATAAATTTTGTAAATATCTCTATGTCATAACAAGGAAGTGATAGATTTGGATATTGATTATAATGTTATTTACGCTGTGAAATGTCCAAAACGCAAGAAAAAAGCTGATTAAATTAAAGCAGAATATTACCTAATTAAGACCACGGGGATGTAACGGCGTTGGTTGACAGTACTGTTATATATCGTGGTTTTTATCCTACAGCACCACTTGGTATAAAAGATATTGCGTTAAAAAAAGATGTTGAAGGTAGAATTAATACAGAAGGACTAGATCCACACTCGGAAAATAATCATCCTTAGGATGTAGCAAAAGTATATGAAGTTAGTGACGAGCAAGTAGCAAAAATGGAAAAGTTCATGAATGATTATGACGCTAAATATAATATGGTAAAAATCAACTGTACAAACCCTTAGGCAGGAAGAATAACAATTATAAAATAAAAGAAGGGTTTTACCAATTCAGCCAAGCAACAACCTTTGAAAGAGCCTTAGAAATATTTAAATTTGAAAAAATGTAACTTACTATAATCTAAAAGCAATAGCCTAAAATGCTGGAAAATGATACTTCCAGCATTAATTTCATTCTCTGGTACCCAACAGAGAATATCAGAGGGCCGGGAGCAATTCCAGCTTTTCTGTTTTCTGTATTAAATATTTGTATAATTTTTATCAGGTGGCAAAAAGAAACCAAACCATCAAGTGGAAATATCTGCATAAAATCCCCACAATCCAGTTTGGGCATAGCTTACAAGGATAATTTCGGCATGCCGAAATTATTACCTCAAATTGTACTTGTTCAGAAAATCATTTATTGCATTACTCAACTGTGCAATCTGATTCTTAATATTTTCTTTTTCCACATCATTACTAATAACAATGTTTGATTTGCTTAGCTTTCCAGCTAAACTTTTTATAAAACCAAGAGTCAGCTTATAGTTTTCCTTGCCTTCCTGATCAGTGTCTTTTGGCTCTTCTGTTTCAGGTTTGTAATTTGTCAGCTTGTTATATGTGTTAATTTGACCTGCTTCACTCCTCATTCTTGCAATTTTTACAAGTTCTCGTTTGGCTAACTCAGGGTTTGCTTTGTACCTTTCCTTGATAATGTCTGGTAGTTTATTTATACTAAGTGTTTCACTGATGGTGCTTGGGGATTTTGTAAATACCTGTGATAGTTTATCGTTTGAATATTTGTATTTTTCTTTTAACCGCTGAAGTGCTTCCGCTTCTTCTAATGGAGTTAAATCCTGTCTCAAAATGTTTTCAATCAATGCCACCTTATCGGCTTCAGTTCCATCAATAACAATAGCTGGAATTTCGCTCAACTGGGCTCTTTTGGCTGCTTGATATCTTCTTTCTCCTGCTATTATAATTTTTTGACCGCTTTCATTCAGATAGTAGATTATGGGCTGCAACACTCCATATTGTTTTATAGATTCCGACAACTCACTAAGTGCCGTTTCATCAAAATACTTTCTGGGCTGGTTTGGGTCAGGCTGAAACTCTGCAATTGGCATTTTTAACTGCGAAATATCATTTGGCATGTTATCAACTCCTTGTAGTTTCTTATATCAAGTTTATCGGATACTTTTTCCAAATAATATACACCTGATTTAAAGAAGTCGATAAGCATTTCTCCGAAGCTGCTTTAAAGCTACTCGCTAAGTGGAATCCCGGGCTTTGGCCCCCATTCTTTAGAAACGCTGACGGGGGCATACTTTAAGAATCTTCGCAGATGGCTTTGAATCGCTTACAAAGAGTCTTTCCATGGGTATTTAAAATGATATTCTTGAATTCTTCTTCAATGTGACTGGACCTGACTAATCCCTCAATTTTTTCACGTATAATCTTTTTTTGTGTTAAAGTTG
>JAUZPS010000551.1 GCA_030705945.1 Bacillota bacterium | reverse complement strand
GAAAGGTGGTTGACTTTACCAACAGAAATGCTATTATACCAGTAATAAACGCTATTAATAATTAATCAAGGCTGTTAGTAATTAACAAAAAACTAATAACCAAATAAAATGGCAGGTGGAAAGTGTATTTACCCCAATGCAAACATGGGGGTTAGCTGCGGGATTTAAGTTTGTGGGAAAAATCAATATAGATATGCTTCTATTTCCATTAGCTGAGAAAGAAAAAGTAAAAAGTAGGCGTTTACTGCTTGAAATGTCGGTGCTTTACTGATTAATTATGATATGTTATAATAATCGAAGCTTTTATGATAATTTCCGTATTATGAATATGGATGTTTACTATGATAAGGCGAATAATTGAAATTTTATATATAATATAAATATACAGCGGAGTTTGTTATTAATAAATCATTTGATGAACGTAATATACTGTATACATAGCGCAAAATGAGAGAGGGTATTTAAATGAAGGTTTTTAAGGGCGCGGTCAGGTCAATTTTGGATCGGCCATTTATTTGGGTCTATTTTGGCATTATTGCCTTAATATATAGCATAATTGATTCTATCAACCCGTTAACAGCTTTGCTTATGGGGTTTAACAGGATAGGTAAGGGCGACTTTCTGGAAATGATTATTTATTCAATACAGATATTTATAAACATTATGACCAATGCGGGCACAGCTACAAAAGCGCTGATTGTGTTTATTATATTGTTATTGGTAGTATCACTTCTAATGGGAGTAGCATTTAGCGGTTATTTTAATGTTATTAATAATGTGGTAAGAAAAAAAGATAAGTATGAGGGCGAATTTTTTGAGGGATTAAAAAGTTACTTTTTAAGAACGACTTTTGTTTCTTTAAGGGCATTATTAACAAGTATTTTTGTTATCTTTACGGCTTTAATAGCGGCTGTGCCGGCAGTGATAATTACTAAGTCATGGATTTCTGGAAGACAGGAGTTAACCATTGTCGCAGCTTTTGTTGATGTGATAACAGTCGGCGCGCTGATTCTTATATTTATGTTTTTCAGTACATATATCAGTTTCTGGTTCCCAGCTTCAATCAACAACGATAAATCTGCTTTTCTTGTGGGTAAGGAAAATGCGGACAAAATATTCTGGAAACTTTCATTAAGATATATTCTGTTCTTCTTTATCTTTTTGATTTGCCATTTTATTTTATCGAGACTTAGCATCAATCCGGAAGAAATTGATCTGGCCGGAAATATTAAGAGATTTGCGGTGTTTGTGGCTAACTGGTTTTTTAATACAGTATTTTTTAGTTTTGCAATTACGTATGTTTTCTCAGCATATAAACTCAGTGAGACTTATGTAGAAGAAGATATGGACGATGATTATACGGAGGAGCAGTATAAAGAATTAAATTAGACGAGCATATCAAAGTTATTTATATAAAAAGCACTATTAATCTTACATTTGACGGAGCAAAATAACGAACGCTTTAACGTTATTTTGCGATAGGCAAATGTAAAAGATTAATTGCTTTTTATTTAGGAATGATTGAAAAATAACTTCCGATTCTGAGCGGGTGTTCACAACATTCATTAGGTAGTATCAAAAAAATAGAGACCCTTATGAATGGTCTCTATTTTCTTTGCTCAAGTCCAGCCACTAATAAATACACAAGAATTATTAAAAGGATCTCATCTTCAATCTTTTCTTCAATCAGTAATAATATTGTTCCAAGCAGAAGTATTTCTTCAATACCTATAGAATCTTTTAAAATATGTAACGGTGATAAATTCTTGTTTATAACAGGACCACATCTTTGACAAGGACTATCCGAAGCTATATTTGGCAAGGGAAGGTTTTGAAGCTCGGCCGGTATATTTTCTACTGTTTTGTTTTGTTCAAGGGTATCTTCCAGATGAGATGCAGGGCGGGGATACCTGATGTTTTTTATTGGATTTCTTCTATATAACATCTAATCCCCCCTTATATAAAAAAGCCTTTATCATCATCCATTAATTTGGATAAATTGTACATCTGTAATAACTTGACACAGGTCACTATCTTTTTTTGCCTGCTATTGTTAAGAAACGGTCTCATAGAATAAAGAAGGTTAATTCGTGGATCGTCTTTTGTATTGAGTCTTTCCATCATCTTCCTTGCTCTTTTTATCATTTCAATGTTTTCATCCTGATCGTTTTTGCTCTTGTTTTCTTCTCTTACTGGTACAGGCTCATCTTCTAATGCTTTAGGGGCATCTGTTTCACTTTGGTTGCCAGGTCCTACCAGAAGCGATAGAAGCCCCTTTACATTATCAGGAATATTTTCCTGGCCAAATATATCGGTAATCTGCTTAATCTTCTTGTTAAGGTCATCGCTCATTGAATGTTCCTCCTAAAGAGCCTTTGTATAAGTATATTCATGAATTATTAATTAATGACTTAATTCTATTAATAATTTCGTCTCCGCGATCACCTATTAGCGCTGATAATTTAGAAAGGTCCTCCTCTTGCAATTTTTGTTTAAGGTCCTCCTTGTTTATATTCAGCTCTTTAAGTTTTGAATCGTCAAAGTTGTTGATTTTGCTAATAAGGTCATCTTTATCAGCTTTATTTATCTTCTTAGCTAATTCTTCAGTATTTCCATTTTGAAGCATTTCCAAAGCAGCATTAAGTCTGGCTTGTAAAACTTTCTCGTCCATTTTTCCAAAGATTTCAGACAACTTCTTATTAAGTGGATTATTCATGAAATTCATTCCTTTCATATAAATAACTATACTTGTAATAAATGAATATAAGGCTATGAATGTTACAATAAATTATATTAATGAATGAACTTAAAATATGAAAGATATTTTTGTGTTCAAGCTTAATAAGGGCGTTTCGAAAAATTCCTTGTTCAAGTTTATATGACGAAAAACCTTTATATCAAATTTTTGAAACGCCCAGTTATTTTATTGATACTACCTAAATAGTACAGTTAGGTTATTTTAAAGTAATGGCAGACAGCTGTAACTGCGAGTTTAATAGAAAAGCAGCATAAATATTATTATAAAAAACAATACAGAACTATCCTTCTTGGCATAACCAAAGCATCTTAAATTATGCGTTCTTAAGAAGTTGTCATCATAAAAGAGCAGCAAATATATCATTATAAAAAACAATACAGAGCTATCCTTTTTGGCGCAATTAAAATATCTTAGGTTATGCTTTCTTAAGAAGGTATCATCATAAAAAAGCAGCAAATATATGATTATAAAAAATAACAATTCAGAATTAGAAGCTTTAGTATTTTTGTTTAACACTGAAATCCCTCCTTAAATTATCAACAATAAACAATATAATATATTAATCATTTCTTAATAATTTATAAAGTAAACATGACCCAAATCAAAAGACAATCTTATTTACAGGATATTAAAAAGTCAAATAAAAGGTTACATATTGCTTATAATATTAAT
>JAUZPS010000550.1 GCA_030705945.1 Bacillota bacterium | reverse complement strand
CTATGTCCAGCAGGTTTCTTGCATTTTGTTGATGGTCGTTATCTGCTTGATTACCCGAATGATCATGGAGGTTACTTGTTCCATGAATATTCAAATCACTATGTATATGATTCTGTTCATTATTATGATCGTGTTGATGATCGCGCTCATGTTCATGGTGATAATGATTATTATCTGGATGATTGTGTTGATTGTGATCGTGATTATTGTGATTATGGTTATCGCCCTGGCTGTGAGTTGAAGGTTCATTTGAAAAATGCCCCTGTTGCTCCATCCGCTTAACCAAGCTGTCATATTCATTGTTAATAATCACATGAAAATTTGTTCCTGCAATTCCTTGTTTTGTCGTCTTTTCGATTAAGATTTCATAACCGCCGAGATTTAATTTATTCAGTTCCTGAATAAATAAATCTTTATCAATTCCCAGATCAAGCAATGCTCCAATGGTCATATCACCGCTTATGCCGGAAAAGCAATCAAAGTACAGTACTTTCATACGCGCGCACCTCTATTGAAGTTTATTTATCATAGCAGCTAAATAGCCTGCTCCAAAGCCATTATCAATATTTACTACCCCAATTCCGCTAGCGCAGCTATTTAGCATTGTAAGTAACGCAGACAAGCCTCCAAAGTTGGCGCCGTACCCCACACTAGTAGGAACAGCAATAACCGGCTTGTCAACCATACCAGAAACTACGCTCGCAAGCGCTCCCTCCATACCCGCAACAACAACTAGAACATTTGCTCCGAATAATACATCTGTCTTTGCAAATAATCTATGAATACCCGCAACTCCTACGTCATAGACGCGTTCTACGCTATTACCCATTGTTTCCGCGGTAACCGCCGCTTCCTCCGCAACAGGTATATCTGATGTTCCTGCGGTAACTACTGCAATTATTTTTGATGATTTGATTATTTCCTTTCTTTTTACAACAATAATTCTCGCGCTTTCATAATAAACCGCATCCTCGATTATCTCTTTAACCTTCTCAAAAACAGATGGATCTGCCCGCGTCGCCATAACATTATTATTCTTTTCTAACAATTTTAGCATAATAGCTTTTATCTGTTCGGTTGTTTTTCCAGCGCAATAAACAACTTCAGGATATCCGTTTCTAAGATTCCTGTGATGGTCAAGTTTAGCAAAGCCCAAATCTTCAAAAGGCAAAGTCTTTAACTTATCAACTGCCTGGTCAACATCTAATCTACCATCCTTAACTTTTTCCAATAAAGCCTTCAAGTTTTCGATATCCATAATCGATCCTCGCTAACGGTTATCATTTCCATTAAATATTTCACTAATTGCCATCCTAGTATTATTATCAATACTTCCTATTATACATGCTAAATCAGCTGTAGCTTCACCTAAAACCTCATACAACGCTTTAACTTCATAATTTTTTTGAGTTATTGCGTCAATATGGCCTTTGATTACAGCAGTATCTCCTCTGGAAATTGGTCCTGTCAGCGACTTAAGCGCGCCATATTTCTCTATGTTCCCCAAAGTTCCTTTGAGCAAAGGCAAGAAAGCCTTAATATCAATTTTATCTTCAGCGCATATTGAATTCAGAAGTTTCTCAACAGTATACGACAGCGTAACCAAGTAGTTGGATAATATACAGCAACAAGCATGGTATATAGGTTTATCATTTTTATCTATATTTATTAATTTTCCATTAAATTGGCTGATTACATTTTGAGCAAAAGATTTAGCCTCATCAGAGCCTTCAAATCCGAAATATATTCCTTCAAAACAATCAGTATCCGTAGAAATTCCCGTGAACGATTGTATTGGGTGCAAGGAACCCGTTAAACCACCAACTCTATGAATGCTTATCAGTTCATCAGAAGTTAAAGCTCCGCTCATATGATAAAATATCTTGTTTTTAATATCATTGTAACCCACATTTTGTGAAATCTCTAATGATACATTTCCAATTTGCGTATCAGGAACTGTAATAAAAATTACCTCAGAACTTTCTACCGTCTGAGCTATATCATTCTTAAGCTTCAATCCCAAGAGCTTGCATAAATTACTCTGTGAAACTCCTCCTATACTATATAGCCCTGATATTAAATATCCTTTTGATAATAATGAAGCGGCTAAAGCGCTTCCCAGCTTCCCAGTACCAATAATACCAATTCTTTTATATATCATTTTATCCCCTAAAAGCGTACCGATTCTTAAGTTATTCCTTCATTCATGCTGCCGGTTCTGTAACCTGCAATATCTAAAGCTGTATATAAAAAGCCAAGCTCTTTAAATTTTTCATAAATCTTATTACACATATCTTCATTTGAAAACCTTGCAAACTCTTCTTTTGGTACTTCAATCCGAGCAATATCCATATGATGTCTTACCCTCATCTGCTTAAATCCAAGATCAATTAAAAATTGCTCACCTTTGTCAATAGCCTCGAGTTTCTCGGTAGTAATTTCATGTCCATAAGGTATCCTTGACGCAAGACAAGCATATGCCGGTTTGTCCCAAGTAGGAAGTCCCATTTCTTTTGAAATTGATCTGATATTGCTTTTGGTAAATCCCAATTCCTTGAGGGGACTTAGCACCCCGAGTTCCTTAAGAGCTCTAGAACCAGGCCTGTAATCCTGCTGATCATCCAAGTTGGAGCCATCTGCTATATTTCTAATTCCTAACATATTAGCTGCTTCTATAATCCTTGAAAAGATCCTGCCTTTACATATATAACACCTATCGAGCGGGTTATCCGTAAAACTCTTAATGTCCTCTATATTAACCTCTACGACCTCGTATTTGATGCCACTATTTTCAAGAAATTCTATAGCTTCTTCATATTCTCTTTTAGGAATTAAGGGAGAATAGGCTATTATTGCAACTAAATTATTTTTAAGCGCGTCAAAAGACGCCTTAGTCAGAAATGTACTGTCAACACCACCCGAAAAAGCTACGGCTAGGCTGCCTAGATTCATTAAATATTCTTTTAGTTTACTAAGTAAAATTGTATTATCATGAGTTTTCATATAAGTACCTGACTCAACTTCCCCACATCATTAATATTCTCATAATGATACACCAATAAAATTTATATCCAACATATACTTGAATTTATTGCTGCTTTTATGGTTGTTTAATTTGAAGCGCCCTTAGTTGTTTCTATACTAAGTCAAGTTTCCATTTTTCAAATCCAAATTGTTGGAAAGAAAGGCGTTTATAAAACCGTCAAGCTCTCCATCCATAACAGCGTTTACATCGCCAATCTCAAAATTGGTTCTGTGGTCCTTTACCAATGTGTACGGACAAAAAACATAAGACCTGATTTGACTTCCCCAGGCGATATCCATTTGTATGCCTTTAAGATCCTCTATTTTTTCTTTATGTTCACGTTCCTTTAATTCTAAAAGCTTTGATTTAAGCATCTTCATAGCAGTATCCCGGTTCTGAAACTGG
>JAUZPS010000055.1 GCA_030705945.1 Bacillota bacterium | reverse complement strand
ATAATGGAGAAGGGATATATCGAAATAATTGTAGAATCAATGCCTCAAACGGAAGAAATAATGAGGGTATATGCTCAATTAATGGAATATGCAAATTGTATATTAAATAAGGCAGTATCAGAAAAAACTTAGCAACTATATTGGTTATATAAAAAGCACTATTAATCTTACATTTGACGGAGCAAAATAACGAACGCTTTAACGTTATTTTGCGATAGGCAAATGTAAAAGATTAATTGCTTTTTATATAGATAACCAAATGTAAAGTTTTATATCAGTTCGCGTTGGAAAGCCATCTTTTGGCTGTTCAACGCAGCTGCCAATTTTACATTTGGTTATCTTTTATGAAGCATTCATATTAAATTTCGATCAATTATTGAACTACCCAGCGTATTAAGCCCATTTCAAACTTATTAATAAGATCTGGATGGTATGGAACAACCCTGAAGGTATATCCATATTCTCCGCCATCTAAAAGTTTAATGTCGGAGCTGTATCTGTATGAGCCCGGCTCAGCTTTTTCTTCCAGCTTCATTTCAATAATTTCAGGATTTTCAATAATATTATTCCTTCCAACACTTCCGTAGAATATTTCTACTTTGACATCCTGAGGACTAATGCTGCCTAAGTATACTGAAGTGCTTATCTTAAGAACTTCACCAGATACTGTTTTCTGGTCTTTCAGATGGTTTAGGGTCTTGTCAGGAATAACCTGAACCTGAGGCCAATTTTTTTCAATATTGGATTTCCAGTCAGCTAAATCCTTGACAAAGCTATATTTGCTAGACACTATTTTATCTATACGCTCCATAGAAGGAATATAGAATCTGTTATTATACTCCTGAACCATCCTATGGGTGCCATACTGAGCTGTCAATGATTTAATGGATTCTTTCATAACTTCGACCCATTTAACCGGTATTCCTTTTTCATCATGATAGTAATAAGTAGGCACGATCTGCTTTTCTAAAATACTGTATATAGAATCGCTGTCGGCATTATCCTGGTTGTATTCGTTATCATAATACGTATCATCACCGATCGCCCAACCGTTCTTGCCATTATAGCCTTCACACCACCATCCGTCAAGGATGCTGAAGTTTATAGCCCCATTTATACAAACTTTCTGACCGCTTGTACCGCTTGCTTCAAGAGGACGTCTCGGGTTATTGAGCCATATATCAACACCCTGGACCATTATTCTCGCTAGGGTCATGTTATAGTTTTCCAGTAGAATAACTTTTCCTTTAAAGCCTTCCTGTCTGGCAATATCGTTTATGTTCTTGATTATCTCATGCGCCGGTCTGTCAGCTGGATGCGCTTTGCCGGCAAAAATTACCTGAACCGGCATTTCAGGGTTATTGAGTATCCTGAGAATCCTTGCTACATCCCTAAAAATAAGATTGGCGCGCTTATATGTGGCAAATCTTCTTGCAAAACCAATAGTCAACGCGTTTGAATCAAGCAGTGAATCTACTTCCTTGATACTTTCTATTGATTCGCCGTTGGCAATTCTTTGTTCCTTAAGCTTATTTCGGACATAACCAATCATTTTTGTTTTTAACACGGAATGGGTTTTCCATAATTCATCGTCAGGAATCTTGTCGATTTTATCCCATACGCTTCTTTCATATAGCCTTTCTTTCCAGTCTGAATCAAGGTATTGATTAAACAGATGTTTTATGCTAGGA
The DNA here is from genome assembly GCA_030705945.1 of Bacillota bacterium. Lineage (GTDB taxonomy): Bacteria > Bacillota > Clostridia > Acetivibrionales > DSM-2933 > Pseudobacteroides. Next base: position 13,149 of record JAUZPS010000055.1, on the reverse strand, counting down.
GAAAGCCATGTTAATGTGTGAATTCCATTGGTTATATGTGTAATCGGGACATCTTCTTCAGGCAACCCAGGCCATACGTTATTGAATATATTTCTTGATACTGCTCCATGCAATTCGCTAACGCCGTTTTTTCTACCCGCTAAATTAAGCGCTAAAACAGTCATGTTAAAATTCTGGTGTTCGCCGACACGAAGGCCTAGATCAAGAAATTCATGCCTGCTTATTCCTAAAAGTCCCCAGAAGTTACTGAAATATTTATCAATCATCTGTATAGGGAATACATCATTACCGGCTGGAACAGGGGTATGGGTTGTAAATATTGCAGATGAAGATACTATTTCCTTAGCCTCTTTAAAAGGAATACGCTTATCTTGAACAAGTTTTCTTATAAGTTCAAGACCCATGAAAGATGAATGCCCTTCATTCATGTGATATATGGTAGCTTTTATACCAAGAGCTTCAAGAGTCCTGACACCGCCTATTCCAAGGAAAATTTCCTGTTGGATTCTTGTTTCTTGATCGCCGCCATAAAGCCTAGCAGTTAAGGACCGATCAGATGGGTTGTTTTGCTCCACATCCGTATCTATAAAATATATATTTACACGTCCAACCTTAACTTGCCATATTTGGGCAAATACAACACGGCCGGGAAGTTCAACATTAATGAATATTTCCTCGCCGTTTTTATTCAAGGCTGGCTTAATAGGCAGCTGAGAAACGTTTAAATCAGTAAAAAGAGTTTCTTGCCAACCATCATGATTAATTCTTTGGCTGAAATAGCCTTGTTTATAAAATAAGCCTATTGCAGTAAAAGGAATACCTAAATCACTTGCTGCTTTACAGTGGTCGCCGGATAGAACTCCTAGTCCTCCGGAGTAGATTGGTAAAACTTCATTTAATCCATATTCAGCTGAAAAATACGCAACCATGTGATCTTTTTTATCAGGATGATTAATGTTAAACCAGGTGTTTTTTGCGCTCAGGTAACTGTCAAAGCTAGCAACGACTTCTTCATAGCGGCGCATATAGTCATCGTCATTCAACTTTTGTTCCAACTTCTTCTGGCTTACTTCCTGCAAAAATCTAACTGGGTTTTTGTTAAGCTTTTCCCAAAGAGCAAGGTCGATCTCTCTGTAAAGATCTATTGCATCTGAATTCCAGGACCACCACAGATTGTATGCAATATCTTTCAATCTGGCAAGCTTTTGCGGTATTACAGCTGTTACTGTTATCTTTCCTAAAAGATACATATGCAACCTCCAATTATTTTCGTATTATTTATTATTACCATTTTTTTAATAAAAATATCAGAATCAGATTAAGAAATAAAAAGATATAAATTAACAAAGAAATAGCGTTATTACTGTTTCCATGAAAAAATAACAAACTTTATAATTCTTAATCTAAAAATATTTTAAAATCATTTTAGCTTTTACATCTTTCAGTAGCAAAATTCTAAATTCATTTATTATTTTGCTGTATTAAAATCAATTAATCTTTTACATTTGTATGCCGCAAAATACCATTAAAAACGTTTGTTATTTTGCTCTGCTATAAGATTAATAATTATTTTAATATAAGTTAAATGTTAAATTAAACTAATATTGATTTTAATTTAGACACAGATTAATTATATTTATTATTAAGCATATTATGAAAAAACAGTTTAACAAAAAATTATTGAAGAAGCATTTTGGAAAAGCAGTTTAAGTAGTTTTCTCAAAAATGAATTATACTTTATTGCGCTATACAAGAAATATTTATACAAAATGCCTAAGGGCGTTTCAAAAAATTTCTTGTTCAAGTTTATATGACGAAAATCCACTATATCAAGTTTTTGAAACGACCAGTTGCTAAGTTTTTTTTGATACTACCTAATGTGAATTAATCAATATTAAAATCAATTAATTTTTTACATTTAACTGCGGCAAAATGCCATAAAACCGTTCGTTATCTTGCACTCCTAAATGTAAGATTAATAATGATCTTAATATATTACATTTAATTATCAGAAAATACCGCTAAACCTTTCAATTTTTTCTTTGTTAAACGTAATATAAATGAGATTTTAATAAAATTAATAATTGAAAAACATTTGGGTGAATTTACTCAGAAAGTAAATAAATTCGACTCATTAGTATATTTAGAATCTTTGAGAAACAATTCTAAGATTTCATATCAAATATAATATCATAAATACGGGAATTTTGGTAGAGCTTTTTTAAAAAAACTTAAATTTGCTAATTTCTTATCAAAATCTATATTATAAAGAAAACCTGATATATAATGCTAAAGAAATCAAGAAAAGCAAAATATTACTGAAATAAAAACTTTGAAATCTAAGAAAAATAATTGTATGATAAAAAGATATATTATATATGGTTTGATTGGATGGAATACTGAAGTTATATGGACAGGCATACACTCTTTGCTAAAAGGTGATCTAAGGTTAGGCGGATTTACTAATCTTTGGATGTTTTTTATATATGGATTAGCAGTTTTTCTTGAACCCATTCATGATATAATAGGAAAGTGGAGGTGGTTTGTAAGAGGAATTATATGGGTGCTGGTAATATGGGGAATAGAATATGCTACTGGTTTTGTCCTTGAGAATATTATAAATCTTAAGCCATGGATATATGACGGACCTTTTGCAATTGATGGATTAATCAGGTTGGATTATGCGCCTGCGTGGTTCGTTGCTGGGCTTATATTTGAAAAAGTTCACAGGACAATGGATTTATATATGTTAAGAAATGAGTAAAAACATTGTAGTTTTTTAATTATAATAATCTTATATATAGTTATTCTAAAATAACTTTAAAATGCTAGATTTATTGTTCATTTGATGTTCATTTAATGCGATAATATTTTGTTGTCATAGTTTATACATGCCAAAGAAATTTTAGACATGGAAATCTGGCAATAATTTAGGGGGAAAGTTAATATAATGAGAAAGTTAAAGCTTAGAAGAAAACAGAATATACAAAATGAGGTTACGCAAGACACATACAAAAAAAAGGGAGTAATCAAGCATATTTTACTATTTCTGATATTTGAAATTGTATTTACATGTGTATCACTTCCAATATTAATATTTTACGGGCCTTTTGAAAATGTTAAAGCTACTATTACAGGTATGTCCTGGAACACTTCCACACATCAATTTATTGCCAAGCTATTTTTAAGTGATATTGCAATTAACAGAATTATATCAAAAAGCTTCGCTATCGATCCCTTAGACAGTGGAGAAGTTATACAGAAGCTGAAATTTGGAGTAAACCACGATGAAAAGATTGAAATCTATAATATTGATGGAGGTAGTTTTGAAGGAAAACTAATGCTTGTGCACGATCCTTCAAGAATAAAGGTAGGTTATTCTAAAAACTTTCCTAAATCGGGTGAAACTACAAGTTCAATAGCTAAAAGAAATGGCGCTGTTGCAGCGATTAATGCAGGCGGATTTACGGATTTTGGTTGGACAGGCACCGGTGGAGCCCCAATGGGATTTATAATCCACGATGGATCAGTTGTAGTCAATCGGAAAAGTGAAAAAGTTAAGCAGGATACAGCAGCTTTTACTGATCAAATGCTGATTGTCGGGAAACACTCTGTAAAACAGTTAATTGACGAATATGGAGTAAAAGAAGGCGTAAGTTTTGGACCTCCTTTAATAGTGAACGGAGAAAGGACAATTCGAAGAGGTGATGGAGGATGGGGAATAGCTCCACGAACCGCTATTGGCCAAAGAAGTGACGGAACCGTCATTTTGTTGGTTATTGATGGAAGAAGAGCTGGTTCTTTTGGCGCGTCTTTGCGGGATGTTCAGGAAATTTTCATGAAGTATGCGGCTAAGAACGCTGTAAATCTTGATGGCGGATCCTCAACTACCATGTATTTTAACGGCAAGGTTATAAACGTGCCGGCTGACGCTTTAGGTGAGAGGGCAGTAGCGTCAGTTTTCATGGTAGTTCCTGAAAAGGCTGGTGGAAAATAATGAAAACGATAAAAATAATTAAGAGAATATACAAATGGATAATACTATCCATTCTGATTCAGGTTCTGGTTTTAGCATATTTGAATTTTAATTACCTGCTCAAAGAGCATGATATTAAAGCCACCAGTTATGATATTAAGGAGAATGCTCCTATAAAAGAAGACAGCAGCATGAAAATTCCATCAGAAGCATCATCATTAAGTGTTTCGTTTGACGGTAATTATGCGGCGTATCTTCTTGAAGGGAAAGTTTGTTTATATGATCTGAAGAATAAAGAAGAAAAAACTTCTGTAACTGATTCAAACGGAGATATAAATTATTTTAAGTGGCTTCCGGATAGAAATATTATTATTTATTCTGTAAATAGTTTTGGTAAAAATTCTGAAACTGAAAAGATTCTGATTTCTACAAAGGATATTGAGACTGATAATAACCACAGTTATCCCGTGATTTCCGGATTGTCAAAGAGCAGTGAAGTAACTGATATTGAATTATCGCCGTTAACAAATATGGTTTATGTAAAAATTAAAACAAGTTCGTCAAAATCAAGAATTTATAAATTCGATATCATGTATCAATCAAATTTTGTTATTAATGTTGGAAATTCTGCAACAATCAAAGAAGCAAATTTATCAGACAAGCTATTTTATGAAGACAGCGAGAATAGAATACAGATATGGGATGGAAAAAGGAGCTCTAGAACCCGTTTGTCCTACAAGAATAAAGTTGCTTTGATTGGGTTAGATTCGGAAGATACAGTTTATTTCGGGGAAACCAACTCTGATGGTAAACTGACAAAAATACTTTATGGAAAATATGACAATACTGATCATTCTGAGAACAAGTGGGAGGAAATTCAATTAAAAAGTTCTTATGATAAAAAAGATATAGTTATAACAGAGAATGGAAATATTTATTCTATAGATACAGAAAAAAATGTTGCAACAAATTTAAAAAACAATTCAGAAGTAAAATATGAGGGAGAATTTATTGGAATATCAGACAATTATATAGCGTATTCAAAAGATAATAAGTTAAAAGTTAATCCTCTATAAGGGAGTTTAAGTTTTATACAGGTTTGTTCTGATGGGCCTATGAGTATTTTTATCCATGTTTATCAGTATTTAATTCGTGTAATTTAATATTTATGTTTAATTTTTATAAGCTTTGGGTAAAAAATAATAGAATTTGAGAAAAAATACGATATATTAATATTGTCATATGTAACATATTAAAGTTAATGAAAATTTTATTTACGCATCGAAATCAAAATACTTTATAAAGTTTTTGAGCTGAAAAATTGATTAGGTGTTATTTTGTAACAAAATTGAATGGAGGTATATTATGGCTAGCGCAAAAGTTATAACTATTACTAAGGAAAATTTTGAACAGGAAGTTATTAATTCTGACATGACTGTTTTAGTTGATTTCTGGGCTACATGGTGTGGACCATGCATGACAATCGGACCTGTTATTGATTCAATAGCAGAAGATTATGAAGGAAAAATAAAGGTTTGTAAACTAAATGTTGATAATGAAGGGGAATTAACCAGAAAGTTTAGGGTAATGAGCATACCGACGATCCTTTTCTTTAAAAATGGAGAGATAGTTGATAAGATTGTTGGAGCAAGGTCAAAAGCGGAATTTATTGAAGTAATAAAAAAAAATATATAAGTTGCGAAAAAAATTTTACATTAAGAATGCGGTTAATACGTCTGCATTTTACTATCAAAGCTGAACTTTTAGCGCCTTATGAATCAAGGTATATATTTTGCAATATAAAAAATGGATGTAAAATGTTTATTTCAACTAATATAGTTTAATGAAATAGTTAAAATTAATTTAATAAGAATAAAAATTATAGAATTTAATAAATATTCTTCTTTAAAAAAAGAGGATTTTCTGAGTTTGTATTGAATATCTATATTTGAATCAGTTTAAGTTTTTTTATTTTTAAAAAAATTTCTATTAAAAATTGTGGAAATTATTCGAAATAACATTTGCGTAAAAATGTTGTATTTTCGCGATTTATGAGTTAATGTATATGTTGTGATTAAATTTTTATGGTATTTAATGTATAAATATGTTATTTTTATCTTAAATGATTCAATCATATATAGAGGAGGCACAACAAATGTCAGGGGAAAAGCGGTTTGGAAATACTTTTTTAGGTGGTTTTGCTAAGTCCGATGTAAACTCATACATTGAAAGAATGCTGAAGGAGTTTGATGATAGACTTAAGCAGAAAGATAATGAAATATCGATGCTGAAGAATCAGAATAGAGAATTGAGAATAAAATATGATGATCTAGAAAGAAGAATGGGTCAAGTTAACGAGGATAGAGTTAAAATTGCAGACGCAATTATTATTGCTAAAGAAAAGGCAGAATCTATCATTGAGGAAGCTCGAAAGGAAGCGCTCGAAGAAAAGAAGAAGTTGGAAGATGTAATTGAGCAGGAAAAAGAAAAGTTAGTTGATATTAAAAGAGAAGTAAAAGGCCTAAAATCAGAAGTAATTCAAAGACTTAAAAAGTTTGAACAGCAAATTACTGAGGTTCTTGTAGATGAACCCGAGGACAGCATATAAAACTTTTATTATTTATGATTTAATATTATTGAATTTATAGAATAACAAAATTATTTTACTTACATTTTATAATTTCTACATAATGGTATATAAAAGTATTGAACATTAGGTTAATGTTTGATATAATCATATAAAAAATACTATAAATATTAGTTTAACAGTCAATGATAGGGAAGAGTATATATAGATAATTTTTCAGCGAGTTAGAGTATGGTGTAAGTCTAACAGAGGACTATATAGAAAGCAGCCCCTGAGATTCTCTTTGAGAAATCTAATATTTTATAACGTGATTATTTGGATTTAGCAGTTATTGCATTGTTTTATATTAATAACTGTTTCTAAATCGTTATATAAATATTAGACATTAGAAGAAGACGTTACCTCACGTTATCGAGGCTCGGTATATATGTACCGGAAGAGAGAGCATATACAATATGCTAATTAGGGTGGTACCGCGAAATACTCCTTCGTCCCTTTTTTGGGGGGGAAAGGAGTTTTTTTGATGTCTGCGTAAAGTTACCAAGGAGGAAACAAATAACTTTGAGGTTTTCTTTATTCATGGGAAAAATATAAAATATATAATGACACTATAAATCAAAAGGGAGAGTGTAGATATGGAAGAGATTTTGGAATTGCTAGAAAATAACAGTAAATTAAGTGAAGAACAAATTGCCGTTATGTTAGGAAAAACAGTTGAGGAAGTACATGAGACAATTAAAAAATTTGAAGACGAGAATGTCATATTGGGATATAATACACTTATTAATTGGGAAAAGACAGGAAAAGAGGATGTTACAGCTTTGATAGAACTTAAAGTAACGCCGCAAAGAGGAGAAGGATTTGATAAGGTTGCCGAAAGAATATATAGATATCCTCAGGTAAAAGCATGCTATCTCATGTCAGGCGGATTTGATATTACTGTTATTGTTGAAGGAAAAACTATGAAACAAGTCGCATTATTTGTTGCGCAAAAGTTAGCTCCTCTAGAACATGTATTAAGCACTGCTACCCATTTCGTACTAAAAAAATATAAAGATAAAGGCACCATCTTTGAAGAAAAAACAAAAGATGACAGGGAGGCTATAATCCTATGAACATGTCAGAAATGATTTCCCCGACAATTAAAGGTATACCTCCATCAGGTATAAGAAAGTTCTTTGACTTGGTTAATGAAATGAAAGACGCTATTTCGTTAAGCATAGGCGAACCTGATTTTGTTACGCCATGGAATGTCAGGGAAGCGGGTATTTATTCTCTTGAAAAAGGCCATACTCATTACTCCCCAAATGCTGGGTTCATGGAGCTTAGAGTTGAAATATGCAAATATTTAAGCAGGAAATATAATGTTGATTATAATCCCAAAAATCAGGTTATTGTTACAGTAGGCGGCAGTGAAGCAATTGACATTGCTTTGAGATCTCTTGTTAGTCCTGGAGATGAAGTAATAATTCCTGAACCGAGTTATGTCTCTTATAAGCCTTGCGCTATTTTGGCTGGCGCTAAACCTGTTACATTGAACCTAAGGGTTGAGGATGAGTTCAGACTTACTCCCGAACTTCTTGAAAAGGCAATTACACCTAAAACAAAAGTTCTTATTTTGCCTTTTCCAAACAACCCGACAGGAGCTATAATGACAAAGGAAGACTTGGATAAAATTGTTGATGTACTTAAAGATAAGAATATTGTTGTTTTATCGGATGAGATTTACGCTGAACTTACTTATGGCGGGAAGCATATATCCATTGCAAGTTATCCTGAAATGAAGGATAAAACCCTTATGATTAATGGGTTTTCAAAGTCCTACGCAATGACAGGATGGAGGCTTGGTTACACGTGCGGCCATCCTGACCTTATTGCTGCAATGTATAAAATCCATCAATACGCGATAATGTGTTCTCCTACGACTGCGCAGTATGCTGCAGTGGAGGCTTTGAAAAACAGTGACAGTGATATACAGATGATGAACCGCGAATATAACAGAAGAAGAAGAGTTATGGTTGATGGTTTCAGGAAGATTGGTCTGGATTGTTTTGAGCCTTTAGGAGCTTTTTATGTATTTCCATGCATAAAATCAACAGGCCTTAACTCTGAGCAATTCTGTGAAAGGCTTCTTTCAGAAGAAAAAGTGGCAATTATACCTGGCACAGCTTTTGGAGAATGTGGGGAAGGATTTATAAGAGCTTGTTATGCGTATTCAACCGAGAACATTATTGAGGCTCTAAAGAGGGTTGGAAAATTTGTGAATAGTTTGTAAAAATTGATAAGCTACAAATGATATGATAAATTATAAATAATAATGTAGTTTACAATTTCTTGTTATTATGATTATTGAAATGTGAATATTAAAATCAATTAATCTTTTACATTTGTCTGAAGTGAGATATTGTTAAGCTCTCATTATTTTACTCAGTCAAATGTAAGATTGATGTTACTATCAAAGCTGAACTTTTCGCAACTTATGAGTCAAGGTATATATTTTATAAAATATATAGAAATAACGGTGATTTATGAACAGTATTATATTTATTGATTTGGATGGAACGTTACTGGATTCTCATAAGAGGATATCAATAGAAAATAAAAATGAAATAAGACGAGCTCAAGCAAATGGGTCAAAAATAATAATATGTACCGGTAAGGTATTTAAAGCAGCAAAAAGGTTTGCTCAAGAGGTTGGTATTTCCGGACCATTGATATCCTGCAATGGAGCTGAAATAAGGGATATAAAAAATGATGAACTGTTATATTCAGACTTTTTAAGCAAGAAGGATTCAAATAAAATAGTTGATATATGCAGACAGAGCGACATATATTTTCACGCGTACATAAATCACGATATGTTTACCGAAAAGGTGTCTTGTCCAACGCCTTTATATTGGAAAGAAAATGTGGAGGTAGAAAAGCAATATAGAATAAGGATTTCAATTGTACCCGATTTTAAAGACGTTATTGGGGTAAGCCCTCATAATATTTCGAAATTTTTAATTGTATCCCATGATTCAGATCAACTTCTCAAGGTAAGAAAATTAATTGAAAAAATAGAAACAGTAAATGTTATGTGTTCAGGACTTGACAATCTTGAGGTGGTTAATAAGAGCGTAAATAAAGGCGCTGCTTTAAAGTTTATAAGTATGAATGAAAAATTTAAAAGCTACAGAACTATTGCAATAGGTGACAGCGAAAATGATTTATCTATGCTAAAGAGCGCTGAATACAGAATAGCTATGGGAAATGCAGAAAAATCCCTTAAGAATATTGCTCATTTTGTTTCAACAACCAATGATGAAAGTGGCGTAGCAAAAGCCATAGAACAAATTTTAAAGCTATAATGTAAATACAGTTAGTCTTATTAGCCATTAACAGCATTAGTGTTTAGTTTTGAGCATTGATGCTTTTATAGTAGCTCTTTGTAAAAAATAGAATTAGATCATCCAATTCACGACTTATCCTTAATATGTCTTCTGTATTTCCGGTGTCCATTACCTCATACAATTGAATTCTTAATTTTTCTAACTGTTCTAACATACCTTCCTCCTAAATCTATAGATGATTCACTTTGGACTTTACTTTTTAAATGTTATTATGAACAAAAAACTTGTCCTTAAGCATTTTAAAATTAATTTTTAGAGTGAATCATCTTTAATGCTCAATAATATATATGAAAACTAATTATATCAAGTTTTTGAAACAACCAGTTGCTAAGTTTTTTTGATACTGCCTAAATGAAGATGTTTTAACTTCATTTGCTTATGTAACAACAAGCTAAGCTTTTAACAAAGGTTAATATTTTGTTATCATAAAATATTAGGTATTCTATATTTTAGTTTTTTATGATAAAATATCTAACAAAATAGCTTAATTTAATTTTAAGGCAACAATCTGTTGCTGTCAATACAAAATTTGCCATACGCAAACAAAATGTTGCGTAATGTATAACAATTTATATATAATAACGATAAAAATAGAACGAGTATAATTAAAATTAAAATCAATTAATCTTTTACATTTATCTATCGCAAAATACCATTAAAACCGTTGATAGTGGTTTTATTTAATAAATTTCATTTCAGTATACATATAGTTAGTTTATTGTAAAATTGGTTATATACCAATTACTTGAGCAGATAAAGGGCTTTTAGACGCGGAGATAGATAAAATTTTACAGTAAATTATTAAAGGCTGTTAATTATGTATAATTTAGTAATTGTAGCTTGCATTTTATAATTCGGAAAATACTTTTTGGGGTGAAACAAAAGTGGATTTTTCAAAGGTACTGAAGCAGCTGAGAGAAGAAAAAAGTTTATCGCAAAAGGATATTGCAGAATATTTAGGGTTAACGCGTCAAGCTGTTGCTTCGTATGAACTTGCCAAAAGAGAGCCTGATTATGATATCCTTAAAAAATTAGCAGACTACTTCGGTGTTTCTGTAGATTACTTACTTGGAAGAGTAAAGTGTAAGGATGTTAATGCCCTTACAGTCGGAAGAAATATTGATTTAATAAGGGGGAATATGACCTATAAAGAAATGTCTGAAGCAATAAGCAAAAAGATGGGCACAATAATATTTCCTGAGATGCTAGAGCTTTATGCAAGAGGAGAAAGAATGCCATTTAGCGCTACCATTAAAATTATAGCAAGATATGCTGGCGTGAGAGAAACCTTCTTCCACTCTCACAATACAATTCAGACATATGAAAAAGAAAAGGAGCTTTATAAAAGAGAAGAAGAGCATAATAGCTCAAAACATACAAATATGGAAGCTCAAGTAAACTTAGGGTTCATGGAAGAAGAACTAAGAAAGTGGGTTGTTAAGGATAAAAGCATTGAATATATACGTCTGGCTAAAAGTATTCAGGAAGCCGGCATACCGCCTTCAGCTCTAGAACCGCTTATTGGGACTTTTAAAAGCAACAGGAAGGATTAACGATTTGCAAAAAAAGACTCGCCTTTATATTAAGGTAAGTCTTTTTATATGCCTAAAATTATGTTTAGGGGCGTTTCAAAAAATTCCTTGTTCAAGCTTATATGGCGAAAACCAATTATATCAAGCTTTTGAAACGACCAGTTGCTAAGTTTTTTTGATACTACCTAAAGTAATAAATCAAGTATTTATGTTATATTGCTGCTTCTCCTCTTTCGCCGGTTCTGATTCTTACTGCGTCTTCAACATTATAGATAAATATTTTTCCATCTCCGACTTCACCGGTTTTGGCTTCTTGGGAAATAAGTCTGATTATTTCTTCTACATGGTCGTCTTTAGCGATTATTTCAATTTTTACCTTAGGTAAAAGGTTTAAGGTTATCTCAGTGCCGCGGTAATATTCTTTCCTTCCTTTTTGCAAACCGCAACCCATAACCTGACTTATTGTCAAACCATGAACATTGAACTTGTTAAGAGCTTCCTTAATTTCTTCTAACTTCCCTGGACGAATTACTGCTTCAATCTTTTTCATTTTGCTCACCTCTACAATTATTTTTGCTTAACTAAATATTTTGTAATAAACATTTTCCCTATTTTCGCAACTTATTGAGACCTCAATTACACTTAAGCTTAGAGCGCTATTCCTTCTTCAGTTGCAAAATCAGGATAAGCATCTTCGCCATGTTGAGATATATCCAAACCTTCATCTTCATCCTTTTCGTCTACGCGAAGCTTAACGAATAAGGATATTGCCTTAAGTATAACAAATGTGAGCACTCCTGAAAAGACTAATGTTACTAAAACGCTGAGCGCTTGAATACCAAATTGACCAGGGTTGCCATATAATAAGCCATCTGCGCCTAATGGATTTACAGTTTTTGTTGCAAATATTCCTGTTGCTAAAGCTCCGAATATACCGCCGATTCCGTGACATCCGAATACGTCTAATGAATCATCATAACCAAATTTAGGTTTAATAACGCTAATTGCAAAATAACTGATAGGGCTTACAAGCAAACCAATGATAATTGCTGCTAGCGGAGTAACAAAGCCTGCTGCGGGAGTTATTGCGACGAGCCCAACAACACAACCTGTAGCTGCGCCTAGAAGAGTAGGCTTGCCATGGTGTACCCATTCTATAATTATCCAAGATAAGAGAGCTGCTGCGGCTGCTGTGTTAGTTGCAATAAAGGCGCTTATTGCTAAACCATTTGCTGCTAACGCGCTTCCTGCGTTAAATCCGAACCATCCAAACCATAATACAGCTGCTCCAAGTAAAACAAAAGGAATGTTGTGAGGTATCATTGGAGTTACTTTGAAGCCTTTACGCTTTCCTAATACGATTGCTGCCACAAGGCCTGCGATACCTGAACTGATATGAACTACGGTGCCTCCTGCAAAATCAAGAGCTCCAAGGTTTCTTAGCCAGCCGTTGACACCCCATACCCAGTGAGCAAGAGGATCATAAACAAGTGTCGCCCAAAGTGTTGTGAATATTAAAAAGGCTGAGAAACGCATTCTTTCAGCAAAAGCCCCTGTGATCAAAGCCGGAGTGATTATTGCAAACATCATCTGATAAGCCGCAAACGACGCATGTGGAATTGTTGCAGCATAATCCGCGTTAGGAGCGCCGCCGACGCCTTT
>JAUZPS010000549.1 GCA_030705945.1 Bacillota bacterium | reverse complement strand
TTATAATGTTTAAAGCCAGATATACCAAGGGTTATACACTTTAAACATGGTAATATCTAAGCTGAAAATTGATTGGGGTAGCTCATGAATTTTTAAAAAATTAGTGAGCTACCCCAAAAATATTTTAATGTTTAGTAATGCTGAAAAAATAACTTCCGATAACATCTTCACTTAGGAATATAAAAAGCACTATTAATCTTACATTTGACGGAGCAAAATAACGACCGCTTTAACGTTATTTTTCGATAGGCAAATGTAAAAGATTAATTGCTTTTTATATAGTATCAAAAAATAAACTGGCCAACTTGGAGTTTCAAAAACTTGATATAATGGGTTTTCATCATACAAAACTTGAACAAGGAATTTTTTGAAACTCCCTAATATCAATTATAATAATTTTTGAATGCTTATTTATTAAAATCAATCTTTTACATTTATCTATCACAAAACACCGTATGATCGTTCATAATGATTTAAATTAAGAAACATACGGGGGAACTACTCCCCCTTAGTTTACCAGCCGCATTAATATTTTATTTACTATGCTTTAAAAGCTTATTCCTCAATAAGTTCAATTATCGGAGCTCCTGGCGGAACTATCGGAAATACCTTGTCATCCCTATCAATCTCAAAATTGATAACAACAGGTCTGTCCTTTGATTCTAAAGCTTTTTTAACAGCATCATCAACCTCTTCAGGTTTTGTTACGTTTATACCCATAGCTCCAAAAGCTTCCGCAAGCGCTACAAAATTTGTTCCTCTATCTATTGTAGTTGATGAAAACCTGCTGTCATAGAACAATTCCTGCCACTGTCTAACCATCCCAAGGACATGGTTGTTTAGGAGAGCAATTATAACTGGAACTTTATATTCAACGGCAGTTGCAAGTTCTGTAAGATTCATCCTGAAGCTTCCGTCTCCAGCAACATTAATGACCTTTTTGTCGGGTCTTGCAAGCTGGGCGCCTATGCATGCGCCGAGACCATATCCCATGGTTCCGAGACCTCCTGATGAAATAAACTGTCTAGGGTTGTTATACTTGTATATCTGAGCTGCCCATATTTGATTCTGTCCGACTTCTGTCGTTATTATAGCTTCACCCTTAGTCAGTTCATAAATTCTATCGAGAATATAGTGGGGCCTTAATATCCCATCATTCTGATATTTGAGTGGAAATTCCTTTTTCCATTCGAGCACTTTATCAGCCCACTCTGATTTCTTTCTCTTTTCAACCTTCGCGATGATATGTTTTAATATCTTTTTAATATTGCCGGTCATCGGATAATGTACAACTATATTCTTTCCTATTTCTGCCGGGTCTATGTCTATATGCATTATTTTTGCTTCAGGAGCAAACTTCTTTACGTTACTGATTACCCTGTCGCTGAACCTCGCTCCTATTGCGATAAACAGATCCGATTCGGATACAGCGCAGTTGGAAGTTCTTGTTCCATGCATGCCTGTTAATCCTGTATAGAGCTCATGGGTTCCCGGAAATGATCCAAGTCCCATCAAAGTATTGGTCACTGGAATTCTGCATTTTTCCGCAAGTTTAAGTAATTCTTCATTAGCTCCCGCTATTGTTACTCCTCCGCCTGCTAAAATTATTGGATTTTTAGCGTTGTTAATAGCCTCAGCCGCTTTATCAATAATATCTTCCGATACCCCTATAGGAATATCCCCAATAGCTTTTGGGGATTTTCTTTCATACTCGGTCAAAGCGGCAGTAACATCTTTACAGATGTCTACAAGAACCGGTCCCGGTCTTCCTTCCTTCGCTATATAGAAGGCTTCTCTAAGGGTGTCGGCAAGCTTTGTAACATCTTTAACTATATAATTGTGCTTTGTTATGGGAATTGTAATACCTGTTATATCAACCTCCTGGAAGGAATCTTTCCCCAAAAGAGATGTTGCTACCTGCCCTGTTATCGCAACCATAGGAACAGAGTCCATGTAAGCTGTAGCAATACCCGTAACAAGGTTTGTTGCTCCCGGACCTGAGGTTGCTATGCAAACTCCGACCTTTCCCGTTGCCCTTGCATATCCGTCTGCCGCGTGAGATGCCCCTTGTTCATGTGAGGTCAATATGTGTCTTATGTCATCCTTTGCTTTATATAAAGCATCGTATATATTTAAAACTGCTCCGCCCGGAAACCCGAATACAGTGTCCACGCCTTGCTCTTTCAAGCATTCTATTAATATTTGCGCTCCTGTCAACTTCATACGTATATCCTCCAGTCACATCATTAACAAACCGCAAAGCGGCTATATCACAATTATTTAATAGCGCTATACATTCTTATTCAGCACAGCTCCCGTACTTGCTGAATTGACTAGTTTTGCGTATCTTCCGAGATAACCCTTTGTTATCTTTGGAGCTGGCGCGGTCCAAGATTTAAGTCTGTTTGCGATTTCTTCTTCACTTAACTCAACATTGAGCTTGCCGTTTACGATGTCAATGCTTATTATGTCGCCTTCTCTGACAGCAGCTATAGGTCCCCCGTCCATGGCTTCAGGTGAAGCATGGCCAATTGACGCGCCCCTTGTAGCTCCTGAAAAACGTCCGTCAGTAATAAGCGCAACGTCTTTATCAAGTCCCATACCTGCAATCGCCGAAGTCGGCCCGAGCATTTCCCTCATTCCAGGGCCACCTTTAGGACCTTCATATCTTATAATAACAACATCGCCTTTAACTATCTTTCCATCGTATATCGCCTGTATCGCAGCGTCTTCCGAATCGAATACCCTAGCAGGTCCTTTATGCTGAAGCATCTCTTTAGCAACGCCCGCGCGCTTAACAACCGCGCCATCTGGAGCAATATTACCTCTTAATACCGCTATTCCCCCTGAAGTACTGTACGGGTTATTAATATCCCTTATAACTTCATTGTCAAGCGCTTTTGCATTTTTTATATTTTCTCCAACAGTTTTTCCAGTTGCAGTTATTAAGTCCAGATTCAATAGATTCTTCTTAGTAAGTTCTTTCATCACCGCCTGAACTCCGCCTGCCGCATATAGATCCTGAATATGGTAAGGGCCTGAAGGAGCAAGCTTGCAAAGGTTCGGAACTTTACTGCTAATTTCATTTATAATATCAAGATTTATTTCTACTCCAGCTTCATTAGCTATGGCAGGCAAATGTAAAACGGAATTTGTGGAACAGCCTAATGCCATATCAACTGTGAGAGCATTCTCAAAAGCTTTTTCTGTCAATATATCAGATGGCTTTATATCCTTCTCTACAAGTTCCATAACCTTCATACCTGCCGTCTTAGCCAATCTGATTCTTTCCGCGTACACAGCGGGTATAGTGCCGTTACCAGTTAAACCCATTCCTAATACTTCTGTCAAACAGTTCATAGAATTTGCGGTAAACATACCGGAACACGATCCACAGCCTGGACATGCGTTATTTTCAATGTCACAGACTTCA
>JAUZPS010000548.1 GCA_030705945.1 Bacillota bacterium | reverse complement strand
TTGTCAGGTGGTGTAATCAAAGAATTCCAATAATTTTCCATATGGCATACGTTTCCGTCAGTTGATTGCTGGACATCGCTGAATCTAGCTGATTCAATGGTAATTAACTCTCCACCTGAGGAACAGCCTGAAATCCCTGCATTTTTATTTTGATCCTTGAATCTCTGCAGTAAATCGTAGAAATTCCTTGACTGGTTAATCATTGTGTTATCTTCTGCATTGCCGTGTCCGTCGTCCAGGCTATTGGCAGCCCAGATGGGCTGCGCATCATAACGCCATATATGGCTGCCCCATTCACTTTGTTTGGAGGATAAAAGCTTAAGTTCCCAATCAATTACATCGCTCCTTGAATCATTGAGATGCAGCTTATAATAATAGTTTGAAGTATCTCCCGATATTTCATATTCGGGATGTTCGCTTAATACTTTTGAACCACTATCCGCCTGCCATGGTGGATACCATACCGTCAGGGTCATGTTGTTCTTGTTGAGATAATCATTAAGGCCAGGGAAATCTCCCGCCCAGCCGTTGTTCCAGTCACCGTTACGATTTTGCCAGCTGTCGTCTATCCCATAATTATCAGCTCCGACATATCTTAGGTATCTGACAACTTCAAAAGCATTGGGCATCTGATCCGGTGGAGGAACCGTACTTCCAGAGTAATTTTGTCCCCCGCTGACTGTTGCCAGATACTTGTCATTGGTATAATCCCATTTGTAATGGTATACATAATCCAAAATGGTATTGCCCATATCATCCACATCTCCGCTGAATACTCCGGTCAAGCCTTTTCCCGTGGTAATGCTTGAACCGCTTGCCAGGTCATTGCTGGTTACTATGCTTGGGGATAAATAAATATTCCCACTCATATTCCCTATGTCAGAAGACCAATGCCCGAGGTAATCAAATGTCATGAAAATTCCCTGTGAAGAAGCTCTGTCTCTTAGCGCATAAAATTCATTCCAGATGGCCGCCCCCTGCTTGTTATCCATAAAACCATTTAGTGTATAATTATCAACAGTAGATACCTCTGGTGAATCATAGGAATCAAAATGCCTTGTATAACTGGATGTCAATTGTACTGTCTTTAGTGTGTTGCTTCCCGAGAAATTAGCTCCACCAGTCATGTAATGAAAATCCGTATTGTTTAAATCATTATTCATGATTCGCTGTCTGATAATTGAGGGATTTCTAAAATTGACCGTGGAGGAACCACGGTTGGTAAACACATTCCACTCCTGAATAACACCTGTAGAAGGATAAATCACATAGTTTCGGGCTACTGTAACTACGCTGTTCTGCGCGGTGACTGTCAGTTGGATTTCGCCCTGCTTAAGCGTAGAGGTACTGTTACTGACAAAAGTCCAGGAAGAGTTGGAACCTGTGTACTCGGTACCACCCACTGTGATGGAAAACTCGTCTGAAATCTGGCCCCCCTGGATATATTCCTTACCTGTGATTTTATTTACAAAGCTGGTCAGCAGATATTGTCCCTGGCCGTTTAAACGAATCTTTTTTTCTACCTTTCCCGTGCCAATGGTCCATTGGTTAGCAATTGAATTGTATTTTATGTATGCATCTCCCGATGTAAGCAATGTTGTGTCTGTTCCGGGTATTGTCGGAGTGGGTGTATTGGCTGGCGTATTTGTCTTAGTAGGCGTAGATGTTTTGGTGGGAGTAGCTGTAGCGGTTTTTGTCGGTGTATTTGTCGATGTAGGAGTCACACCTCCTCCAGGCGCGCTTCCCCAAACCAAAGTTCCCTGGAAATATGCAGTCACCTTATTCCAATCCACAAATGATGTACCTGTGCTATTAAAGGAATAATCCCCTGTTTGCGTGTAGCTTGTCCAATCCGACTTGTAAAATCTAGTCTGTACATCAACGCTTCCATTTGGAGCAAGAGAACCTGTCTTAAATCCGATTTCCAGATAATAGTCTGCTCCAGACTGCGATGTTGTCATTTTAACAAATGTACCTGTCACATTTGAATTTCCAATCGTCGAATAATCACAAACGAAACTCTGAGTTTTATCACCATCGATGGTATAATAATAACGCATCTTAATGTCAGACAGGTTGACGGAATTTGTCCCCGTGTTCACAATCCTGAACTGGGGATAGATGGTGTTGGTTGTAGCTGTTGTACTTGTATTATACATCTGGACCTTGACGCTGTTTGTGGCCGCGGTAACTTTTGGATTTAAGAAAGGAAATATCCCACCGAAAATTCCGCTTTGCATCAGCAGCATGATGCAAAGTAAAACGCTTAGTTTTTTGCTGTAGTTTTTCATTAATTAATGCTCCCTTCAGAATTTGTTATTTTAAATCTACTGATACCATAGGTATTATATACATAGTTAAACATGGCATTTGAGGCGCTATCGCCATAAAGTAAAAACTCTTTTACATCCCCCCCCTGAGTAATAGTTTAAAAGTGATAACTTTGGGCTTTTTGCAATATGATTCTATCAGAAAAATCCACACAAGTCTGTCATGACATTGCAACTTTTTGTCATGACTTTTTATATAAAAAGCAATTAATCTTTTACATTTGCCTATCACAAAATAACGTTAAAGCGTTCGTTATTTTGCTCCGTCAAATGTAAGATTAATAGTGCTTTTTATATAGGTCAAGAGAGATTATCTATAAATGTTCAAATTGTAGACATGTTCTTCTAAAGTATAGAACTATTATTGACGATAAATTTTATTGGAAAGTAGCAAAAATATACTTATGATACAAAGGAGGCTATAAAATGTATAAAATGGAACTAAAACCAGGTCTTTTTATTATTACTGTCTCAGGATTCATCAAGGAGGATGAAGCAAATTCTTTTATTAGTGAGTATAATTTGTATGTGAAGAAAATTAATCCATCACAAACTGATTTAATTCTTGATGGAAAAAATTTGGCAACATCTGCTCAGAATATGTTGCCAATCTTAGAAGGTTGCCTAAAGATGTATATCAAAGACAATTTTAGAAAAATATTTTTAACAAAATTTGAATCTACAATTACAATGATGCAAATTAAGAAATTAAATGCTTCGCAGTTTTTGGACAGGATTATTATGATAGATTCTGTTGAAGATGCCATGCTTCAACTAAAAGTCTGATAAAATTTTCTTTGTTCTGTTTTTGATATAACAAGATATGTACTGGTGAAATGTTCGCTAAGTCATATATGATAATTTAGCGAACATTTTACCAATATGAATTATATTTTGAAAAGCACAGTAGACATACTGAAACCTGCGCCTACGGAGCAAAATACAACTAATGATCCATCTTTTATTTTATTTTGCAATAGCGCCTCATTCATATCCAAATTGTTCACCAACAAAGGTATGCTTATCTGTGTTAACTCCTAACTTTATAAGTGTTGATTCAGCATCTGGTTTTGAAAATTGTGAAAAGAAGTAATGATCAATATCATTTGGGGCAAGATCATGCCTGTCCAG
>JAUZPS010000547.1 GCA_030705945.1 Bacillota bacterium | reverse complement strand
TTTTCATCATAGAAACTTGAACAAGGAATTTTTTGAAACACGCTTATATACATGAGAACCGATTGAGTTATATCTGTAAATATATTTGTATAGCGTTTTTCCCTATCTGATTCTCTCATGTTATTTACCAAAAGGTTGTAGTATTTTGGATAGTCTGAAGGTGTAAATACCTTTAAACTGTTCTCATAGCAGAGAACAGCATCGCTATAGATTTTTTTGTCATTTGCGCGTTTATAGGCAAGAATGTAAAGATTACCAAGTTCCAAATTATTTTTAGCAAAATTTACCGGATAACGGTCAAAAGTATAGAATCTAAGGCTTTCATTGAACCTCGACCTAGCATTTTCAAAGCTTCCGGAGGCTTTGTCCTCCGCATACAATTCTGAATATAGCATTCCCAGACAAGTATTTACTTTAGCATAATACATTGGAAAGCTCTCGGAAGTCCATACTTTTAATGCTTCTTCATAACTTTGTTTTGACGCTTCAAAATCATCAAAATTATCTGATCCCGGTAGCAGTCTATAAATATTACCAAGATTATATTTTATCAACGCATAGGTTTGAGGATTATCTATAAGGGTATAAATTTTAAGTGTTTTCTCATATATGTCACGGGCATTCCTCCAGTAGCAGGCAGCCAATTCCATAGCCCCTGATCGATTGTAAGAAAGCCCCATATTATACTGAATCAGCGCATAGTCTAACGGGAAGTCAGCAGCAGTATAATATTGCAAAGTTTCCTTATATAGTGAGATGGCATTTTCTGCGCTTTTTTGATCATTGTCCACCTCATATAATATCCTGTATGCATTTCCAAGGTTAATAAGCAGGGTGCAACAGCTAGTATTATCTCCATTTTCTTTAAAATATTCCATTGCTTTATTATATGAACATATTGCTTTTTTGATATTTTCCCTTGTATCCCTGTATTCTGCAATTGTACTATATGCATTGCCCATATTATTCATTATTCGGGCATACAAATCTGGCATGTCTTCAGCTGAAAAGTTTTCAAGGATTTCTTCATATTTTTGAAGAGCTTCACTCGGACTGAAAGACAGAAGCCTGTCTGCAATATCCAGCATATCATTTAATGTATTTTGGCTACACGGTTCAAATATATTGGCGATAATGCCTTCTCCAACAATAACTATATTACTTGACCCATTAATTGATATACTTTGAGTATTATTTGAAGATTGTAAAACAAGATTATCTTTTTTATTCCATCTGACTTTCACTCCAAATTGCTGTACGACAAATTTCTGAGGAACATAGCCAATATTGTTAACTATAATAAATGGACTATCCATTAGTGAGAAATCACCATCCACTGTAATTTCCCTGCTCTCATTCACAAACTCGATTTTATTTCCTCCATTTGCGCATACTACTTTTTTTCCCGCCTTGTCCCAGCATACCTGCCATTCAAATGCTTCAAATATCGATTTTACAGGCAAATATAATGTGTTATTGATTTTTATATGTTTATAGTTTTTTATGTTTAAGCTGTTCAGTATTATTTGTTTATTTTCTGCAAAGCATGTACCAGAAAGCAGTAACAGTAATGAAAGCATAACCACTATATAAATTATTATATGTTTCAGCAATCTATTTTTTAACATATTACCACCTTTAATATCAGTTTCCCTCTTTTGAGGTGTAAATATCAACCCCCTGTTGAAGAGTATTATCGTTTCCGTTTATAGTTATGTTTCCCGAAAAATTAATATTGCTTTTATTTGTATTGTTGCTGCTTTTATTATTACTGCTTTTATTATTACTATCAGTATCATTGGTACTTGTATTGTTTGAATTACTATTTTGAACTGCTTTTTCAGAATCAGATTGGGCTGGTTTTGTTGATGGAGCGTGTGTTGATTCCGGTATCTGTGTTGGTGTTGATAAAACAGATGTCACAGTTGGAATAACAGATGTTGATATTTTGACCTCTGCCAGAGAACTCTTGTCATTATCCCCGCGTAGAAGCTTGTCTTCCTGATTCTCACTTGTTTTAGCAGTGTAAACAGTCAGGTTGTCTTTAGGAGGCTGCTTTGAGGATATAATAAGTAACGCTGACAATACTAAAATTGTAATTGCGCCTAAAATAGAGGTTTTGCCAAGATATTTTGCTGCATTATATAATCTTTTTTTAGGCGCCAGGTTGACAGTTCCCTTTAGCTCCAGGTTTGTAGCGTCTGCAGAATAGGACGAATTTGTAAGACCTTTTTCACCAATGGCGATGTCAATTTCCAAAGTACCTTTAAATCTATTGTCCTTTTTATAGACTGTACCCTTAATAGAATTTTCATTTTTAATTTTACATGTATTTGTAGCTTCAGGCTCATATGTATTTTCCTGATCAGGTATATCAACTGCGCATACAGTTACAGTAAGGGTTTCGTACAGGAACTCCCTGAAATCCTCCTTGTCCATGATCAGCTTTTTTATTTCCGGTTTTATTGACGCATTTCTTACCAGTTCTTCTATCTTGTCTCTTAGTATTTTTCTTTGAGAAGCGCTGGATTCTTCTATTGTAAATTCTACTATTTTATCTATGTCATAACTCTTCGGAAAAGCCTTGTTGGTTTTCCATTTGGATATAATAGAGCTGTCTTTCAATAAATATGCGTCGGCTAAAATACTTGCATTTTTTTGTGTAACTTTTAATATGATTTCCAGTAAAGTTTTAAAACTTAATGTGTTCATTTTTCTCCCTCCTGCTTATAAAATACATCTTTTACTTTAAATTTGATAAATAGCGCGCAAATTTAATTACATTTTTGCCATTATTGTTTTAGCTAGGACCACAATTAAGCACGTCTTACATTAATTGTTGCGAAATACAAATATTATAAAAATTATACAACGTACTCCTACAGTATATCAACAAGTATTAAATGTGTAAACCGTTTAAAAATATTCATAATTTACGGCATTTGCGTAAAATGTAAATATCAAAAAAGTATACAACATAATTTTTATTGTATACTTTCCCGTCCACAAAGCTTATTTTCATGCAGTTTTATAGAATTTCCAATTTTCTCATCCAAAATTCCAGTTTTGTTTGGCATCGAATGAAATTTTCCAGATCAACCTTGATGAGATTCGGAAGTAATTTTATTCATTCCTTAACAATAATCACTTGAGCAACAATTAAAATGTTTTGCTACAATAATAATATCCAGCATATTGATTGCGCCATCATTATTAAAATCATACTCTGATTTATAATCGACATACCCAATTGCGCTGTTAAATACTTTAGCCATCTCAATAATGTCTTTTATATTGATAACATTATCCTGTACACCGTCTTTGGAAATATCTCCTGCCCACATATCAATGGGTTCTTCTAATTTACTAATTTGCAAATCATTTTCTACAACTACATTTTTAATCTCCCTATATAGATAATTGGGTTTACTTATTTTCAAAGTATATTGATGTCCAGACGGGATATTAA
>JAUZPS010000546.1 GCA_030705945.1 Bacillota bacterium | reverse complement strand
TCCCTTTAGCGTTTTTTTCAGCGAGTTCGGCATTGCTCTGTCGGCTGCCTCATTGCATCATTTTATTCTGATGGCTGTGTTTCTGATTCTTTTAGCCATAATTTTTGCTGGAATTGCAGTTACCACGCTGAAAATGTTCTTTGGAAACACAGACCGGCATGATCTTCGTCCTGGCGAAATCAATAAACCAGGCATTGCAGCAATTATTACTCTGTTTGCAATAATCATAGTATCGGGTATATATATGCCTGAAGCGTTGAATAATATGCTTCATTCAGCCGCGTTAATCATAAGGGGAGGTAACTGATATGAAAATTGAAAAATACACAGATGATTTAAAAAAAATATTTCCTAATGATATATTTACATCAACTATAAATAATACCTGTGAACTTTATATATCAATTAATCCCTCGAAAATACTTGAGATTTCATCACATATTCAGAATGAATTTAATGGCTCCTTAATTTCTCTATTTGCAAACGATGAGAGAGCATTAGAAGGTAAGTTTGCAATTTATTATGTCTTCGCGGTCCGGGACAAAGGGTATCTTTTAATATTAAAAACTTCAATTGATGAAAATCATCCTGAATTTATTTCTATCACAAACGAAGTTCCTGGAGCTCATCTTTATGAACGTGAAATACAGGATATGTTCGGATTAAAGCCCCTTTCCCATCCATGCCCTAAAAGCATGGTGTTCCATGACAACTGGCCGGATAAACTCTATCCTTTGCGAAAAGAATTCGACCTAAGAACAAAGCCTGATTTCACGCGAATTGACCGGGAATTCACTATAGTAGACGGAACAGGAGTATATGAAATACCTGTAGGACCAGTTCATGCGGGTATCATTGAACCTGGTCACTTTAGATTCAGTGTTGCCGGAGAGCCAATAATAAATCTTGAAGCGCAGCTTTACTTCGTTCACAAGGGAATTGAAAAACTATGCGAGGGTCAAAGTATAGAAAAATGCTTCTATATATCCGAAAGGATTTCAGGTGATGAGACATTCAGCAACTCCCTTGCTTACTGCCTTGCAATAGAAAAGCTCGCAGACATAGAAGTTCCACTAAAGGCTAGCTACTCAAGGGTACTGTTTGCCGAATTGGAACGACTTGTTAGTCATCTTGGAGATTTAGCTGGAATTTGCGTTGATGTAGCCTACGGCTTTGCCGCGTTCCAGTTCAGAATGCTTCGCGGCTGGACCTATCAGATCATTGAAGAGGTTTGCGGCAGCAGGTTTTTAAGGAGTGTAAACAAGCCTGGCGGAATAAGGAAAGATTTTATTGCCGGTACTGAAAAAAGAATCCTTGAGTATATGGATAAAATAAAAAAAGAACTTACAGAGACCGAAAAAATAATTCTCTCCAACAGTTTATTCATTGACAGGGTTGAGAATACAGGCATCCTGACCTATCAGGCCGCCGTGGACATGAATGCGGTTGGTCCCGCTGGCAGAGCGGCAGGGGTTACAAACGACGTCAGAAAAGACCTTCCCTACTGCGTATATGACAAACTTGATTTTACCATTCCCGAACATCACAACGGAGATGTAAACTGCAGAATGAAAGTAAAGCTGGAGGAATGCTACCAGGCAATAAGTCTTATCGAACAGGTAGTAAATACAACAACGAATGGTAAGGTAATTGAACCTATAAAAAATATTAAAGCCTATAAGAGCGCCCTAGGCTGTACTGAGTCGCCAAGAGGGGAAAATGTTCATTGGATTATGTCCGGTGAGAACAACACAATATTCAGATACAAAATCCGTACACCTTCCTTCTGCAATTGGCCCGCAGTGTGTCTTGCCGTTCAGGGAAATATTGTTCCGGATTTTCCCCTTATCAATAAAAGCTTTAATTTATCTTATGCAGGCAACGATCTGTGATAAAAGCTTATTATAAACTTGAGGTGTTTATATGTTTAATATAATAAAAAAGACAATTCAATACCCGAGGCTGACCCTTGATTATCCCAATAAGCCATTTGACTCCAAGTTTGTGACTGGCAAGCCTGTAATTGACGCCTCAAAATGTACTCTGTGCGGAGACTGCGCTAAATCCTGCCCAGTATCAGCCATTGTGATTGACAATGCAAATAAGAGTATAGGCATCAATTATGATGAGTGCATTTTCTGCTCAAACTGCGAGGATACTTGTACTGTAAAGGCAGCCACGATGTCAAAGGAGTTTGAACTGGCGGCAAAAGCCAGACAGGAACTTCGTAAAGGACCTCTTGTTATAGAGGACAGGAACATCCCCGATGAATCATTTGAAGTTATAGGTAGAAGGGTTGATGAAAAAGCCCGTAAATTGTTAGGAAGGAGCCTTCAGATAAGGGAAGTTGACGCTGGCTCATGCAATGGCTGCGATTATGAAATAAATGCGCTAAATAACCCATTTAATGATATCGAACGTCTCGGCGTACACTTTGTCGCTTCTCCACGCCATGCGGATATGCTCCTTGTGACAGGAACTGCAACCCGCAATATGGAACTTGCCCTCATAAAAACCTACAACGCGGCTCCTGATCCGAAGCTTGTAGTAGCTGTAGGGGCTTGCGCTTGCAGTGGTGGAATATTTAAGGATATGTATGCCACAAGAAACGGAATTGACTGCATATTGCCTGTTGATGTGTATATTCCTGGCTGTCCTCCAAGGCCTCATGCAATCCTTTATGGAATATTAAAAGCACTGGACAGGGTTTAGAGAATTTTTAAATACACTTAAAACTATATAAAACTAATTTTACATTTGGTCATCTTTAGAAAAGGTTGCTAAACTATTCAAGTCAGCAGCCTTTTTGATAAGGGCGTTTCAAAAAATTCCTTGTTCAAATTTATATGACGAAAACCCATTATATCAAGTTTTTGAAACGACCAGTTGCTAAGTTTTCTTTTTGATACTACCTAAATTAAATTAAGATCGACCTAACTATCCCAACACGTTCTTTTATAATGTCTTCCACTTTCTTATGAATATCCATTGCTGTTTTAATATCCTCGGTTGTAGGTTCTATTCCCCCATATTTGGATTTATTGAATATCTCAGATAAATCTGATATCTCAATCCCGGTTTCCTCAAGTACTCTGGCAGAATAACCCGATGGCGTCTCATGAACTTTCATATCCACATTTATTTTATTCAGCAAAACAGTAATTTTCTTAAAAATACTCTCTAACGATTTATGTCCCTGTCTTTTTATCACATTTCTTCTCCACACGCTTTTCCTTAGTATAATTATCACCCTGATCATTAAAACTGCTGCAATTAAAAATATCGGTATAAAAAATGTCCTTATCCATATTGGTAAACTGATAAATAGCTTGTAAAAAAAATTACCAGAAGCTGCAAAATTTTCGCCAATACCTTTAAAAAAGGCAATAAATTTTTCTGTTGAATCATCGGCGCTGACTGTGGGCTCAAATACCATCCAACCATATCCTGCAATATAAACTTCCGGAAAGGC
>JAUZPS010000545.1 GCA_030705945.1 Bacillota bacterium | reverse complement strand
TTTGTTCAGGGTTGAAGAAGCAAATGATACTCTGGATAAGATTAGGACGAAGTTTTTTACAAAAAAGGCTGCTTGATTTTTTTATAATATTTTTAATATAAACTACCTATATAAAAAGCACTATTAATCTTACATTTGACGAAGCAAAATAACGAACGCTTTAACGTTATTTTGTGATAGGCAAATGTAAAAGGTTAATTGCTTTTTATATAGCTTAAAGATAGTAAAATGTAGTTTTAAAATTTCCATTAGGGGATGATTTTGTGGAAGGAAAAAGGATTATTAAGAAAAAACAAGGACAAGCCATTGTTGAAACAGCATTAGTACTTCCCATTGTTCTGCTTATCCTCATGGGAATAATTGATTTTGGTCTTATGTTTAACAATTATCTTGTATTAAATAACGCGTCGAGGGAGGGCGCAAGAAAAGCCGCTGTCGGAGGATCAGATGTGGAAATAAGTTCTTTAGTCACAGACTTGACAAGCAATATGGACGGTTCAAAGTTATCAATGACCATTTATCCATCTGAATCCCTTAGAAAAAGAGGAGATCAGGTATCAGTAACTGTTGAATATGATAATGTTTTAATTACTCCTGTTATAAGCGCGTTGCTCAATAAGAAAATTCACTTAAAAGCTAAAACTGTCATGAGAGTTGAATAGCCAGGGGTGTTTTAAATGCAGGCAAAATTGAAATTTGAAAGGAATAAAATTGGCAGCAGAGGAAGCTCATCATTAATAATTGTATGCGTTACAATGATAATCATATTGTCATCAGCAGTTGCCACAGATATTATCTACGGAGCAATTTCAAGGTATTGTCTAAAAATGAACGCTGAATATGTTGCGACAGAAGGCGCGAAAGCGCTAGTGAAAAGCAGAAGCGAAGCGGTTGAATATATGAGAAAACTATCCGTTTCTAAAGTCAACGATCTTAACTCTCTTGAGATCAATGTTTCAGAAAATGACAGACAAATAAATGTTATAATGGGAAAGCCCTTCAAATATATATTTCTAAGGTTAATAGGAATAAGCGCAACTCAATTAAGGACCAATATAGTTTTAAAAATTTCCGGTATTTCTGAATATAAAGGCGTAAGACCTTTAGCGATAGAAAGAAACAAAATAACATTTGGAGATAAAAAAATTTTAACTGACGCTTCTGAAAAATTTCAAAATTATATAAAAACTCAATTTATTTTAAGTAAAAGCGACAGCTCGGACGCTGATATATTATACGGGATAAGAGAAAAGCTTAAAGTTGGGGACAGGGTGGACTTTATTAAAAGCTATGACAGCAATAAAATTAAAAAAAGTATAGATGAACTTACGGCAAAATGCAAACATAAACCGGTATGTTCGTACTTACAGTATAATGAGAATTGTTCAAAAATTATTATTGTACCGGTGGTGAACCGGAGCAATGAAGATAACGAGTGGAAAATTATTGGGTTTGCAGGTTTTTTTATAGAAAACTGTGAAACCGTTGATGGGAAAATATATATAACCGGCAGGTTTCTTAAGTTTACAGTCAATGGAACTATTGATGATTCAGCATTAGATTTCGGTTTATCTGGAACAAGTCTTATACCCTAAGGGATTTAGGAGGGTCATTATGGAGACCGTAAACAAAAAAATCATATTTATATCTATATTTATGGCTTTGATTACTACTTTTCTTGTTTATTTTTATATCACGAATTCTACCACAAAGCCTCAGGCCGCTGTTGAGAAGATAAAAGTTTTTGTTGTGAACAAAACTCTTCCCGCAAAGCATAAGATTGTTGACGGCGATTTAAGAGAAGAAAAAGTTTCAAAACAGTATGTAAATATGAAAGCAGTTCAGAACAAGAGCGAAATTGTCGGAAGGCTTACCAAAGATACAATAATTGAAGGCGAGCAGATATTAAAGGACAGGTTGGTGAGCAATGATAAAACAAGTCTTGTATACAGTGTTCCTGAAGGAAAAAGAGCAATAAGCATAAATATTAATGAACAGATTGCGGTTTCTAATCTCATAAGACCCGGCGATTATGTTGATGTAATAGCTAATTTCGAGAAGGAAGACGTTGAAGACCATAATAATAAAATAGTTTATCCTAAAATAACAAAAACAGTTCTTGAAAATATATTGGTCCTGGCTTTAGGACAGGAGCAGAATATCGATGAGGCAAAGGCGCCGGAAAGTCCTAAAACTGTTACCTTTGCGGTAAGCCCTGAGGAAGCTGAAAAATTGGTGTATGTAAGCGAATTTGCAAGTCTGCGCTTGACCCTTAGATCTGTTGGAGATACCGGTGTGATTAAGACTCAGGGAATAACAAGAACAGATTTAACATCTGATAAAAATTCTAAAATAGTTCCTTATACTATTGATCAGACAGATAGTTTACCCCAACAGCCCCAGACTCAGCAAAACGTAAAAGGCAAGAAATAACTACCTTGGGCAGTATGAAGAAGAAAACTTCTCAACTAGTCGTTTCAAAACTTTATATAATGGTTTTCATCATACAAAACATTAACAAGGAATTTTTTGAAACGCCTTAATTAAGATATATTTAGAATTGGAGGAACCTTTATGGAAAAAATTAAATTGATTATTGTTGATGATTCGGAAGAAGCAAGAAATAATATAAAAACAATTCTGTCATTTGAAAAAGCTATTGAAGTCATCGGTGAAGCTGAGAATGGCGAAGAGGCTGTTTTTATTACAAAGGAAGCCAAACCGGATGTGGTATTGATGGATATAAATATGCCGGTGATGGACGGGATAAAAGCTACATCGCAAATCAGTATAGAAGTTCCGGAAGTAACTGTCATTATAATGTCGGTCCAGGGCGAACAGGAATACTTAAGAAAGGCTATGTCTGCAGGCGCTCGGGAGTTTATTACAAAGCCTTTTTCCAGTGATGAGCTTACGTTTACAATAATAAACACTTATCAGACTGAATTAAAGCGCAAGGAACATATTGGAGTTCCAAAGGTTCAAGAGGAAATCAAGTCAAAAGTTATAACAGTCTTCAGCACAAAGGGCGGTGTTGGTAAAACAACAATAGCGTCCAATCTTGCTGTGAGCATTGCGAGATCAACTAAGAAGAAGGTTGCTCTTGTTGATTTGGACCTGCAGTTTGGCGATATAGCTATCATGCTCAATGTTACTGTAAAAAACACCATAAGTGATCTGATAAAAGAGATAAACCAGCTTGACGAGGATCTGATGGATGATTATCTCGTCACTCATTTTTCAGGTGTGAAAGTCCTGCCTGCTCCGTTAAAACCGGAGTATGCAGAGTATATAACTGCGTCCCATGTGGAAAAGATCATTAAGGTTTTAAAAGAGAATCATCATTATGTTATAGTTGATACTTCAGCAAGCTTTCATGAAACTGTATTATCATCTTTAGACATGTCGGATAAAATACTCATGGTTTCAACACTGGACTTGCCAACCATCAAGAATATTAAATCAGGTCTTGACATAATGGA
>JAUZPS010000544.1 GCA_030705945.1 Bacillota bacterium | reverse complement strand
TTCCGTTGATTATAACTTTAAGAGTTGGTATTTCCTTTATAACCTCTTTTTTATCTGCATATAAATTTGTGGTAAAAATGCATACTGTAATTAATATAACAGTATATAATAGAGCTTTTTTCATATTAATCTCTCCCAAATAAAATTAATTTCTACTTACTTATATAAAAAGCACTATTAATCTTACATTTTGCGATAGGCAAATGTAAAAGATTAATTGCTTTTTATATAGTAGTAATATTATTATAAATTAAAACTTATGAAACTAAAACCCAAATTTGAACATTTTGCGTTCCTGTAAATTTCTTGCCTGCTTCAAATTCATCATTATCGGGGTTTGCAGCTACATTCATCCCGTGATGAATAAGCCTATCTAAATCCTATAATATCTTTTCCGGAAATTCAACTTATTGATATACGTCAAATATAGCCAACATTCCAGTTGATGCTTCTGCATATGAGTTTTGCGCGACTGACATTCTCTGCTGGTTTACAGACCTTATATGTGACCTATAAATATAGATTTAATATGTATATTTATGTTGCTTCCAATCCTGATACCTAGAAAAATATTCATTATTTATATTTCCAGAATATCGTTTCCCCTTGATATTTATTGAGACTTTATACTGGTTTGACAAGGGAATTTTCTTATGCTTAATCATTTCAAAATCTTCAGTATTTACTAAATGAAAATCAAATCCCTTATTAACAATAACTAGTATTCGATCAGGATATAATTTGCACTTCCAAATTTGGTCTCCAAATCCATTTACCCTCATGTGAATAATAGTTGCATCAGTTTTTACATCTGCTTTGGTTATACTATCAATTATGTGATTAAGGGATTCAACATCACTATCAGTTGGTTTTTCAACATGGTAACTAGAAAACTTTACGTATCTTTTTAAATTCTGTCCACCAATTATTATTAGTACTGTTACATAAAATGTCCTGTAAATTAAATCTCCAAAGCTAATATCTATAATATGCATAATTCCATTTAGAACATTAATAAAAGCAAGAAGCAGTAATATGATACTATCAAAAAGAATTATTAAAGGCTTTTTTGATAAAATCTTGCAAACTCCTCCTGCTATGAGAATAATGCTAAAAATAATAAGAAGAATATCAGCAAAACTTTTGTATGTTAATGATATAGAAGACATCAGTGAAAGTAGTCCCCATACTATACTGATTAAACTGTAAAATATTCGATTCCTATTAAGTATCTGATATATAAAAACTTTTTTAAATTTAGAAACATCATTTATCAAATCCATCAAGACACCTCTTTCTTAATCATATATATTAATAATGGAGTTATGATGATTGGGTTTTAGTATGTTGTCTTAGGCACCAGTTTTGTCATTAACAGACTTTTCTGTAATCATATTCAGTTTATTTTTACCGCTCAAAATAATCGCCCCTTTAAAAATTATATATGTACATTATATACTTCATTGCAAAAATACTCCATAATCCAAAGTATATTTGATTTAGTTAGGTTTCTTTATTATGAAACTCTCGGTGTTCTGTTTATCCCGCATCATTTTATACACAATATTAACAAGCTTTCTCATGATGCATTTGATTGACTGCTTTTTAGTTTTACCCTCTGAAAGTTTCACATATGTGGAGTTGATTTTTAGGATTACATTGTTTTTAACAAGGTGTTTCTTTTGGTTACAAGCTCATTTAATGCCCAATGTAGTTCGTTGGTCAATGCATCTTGAAGGGTATCAAGTTTATTTAAGAGTACGTTTGCAACACATTGAGAATCTATACAATCCGATTTGGATTGACTGGTATAAATGGGCATTTTGTTTGGAAGATATGGAGAAATTAAAAAAGTTACCTTATAATCCTGAGTGGTGTTATAAAAACCCTAGATTAATTTCTTAACAATAAAAGTTAATTGACTAGATTTTAGGATAGTTGCCAAGCTCCTGATTGCTATTTTAAGCATTAGGAGTTTTCTTTATTATTTATTTATTACCTTTGTTTCTGGAAACCAGCAGAGAATATCAGGGGGGCCCACCAAAGGATAAAATAAAGTCAGAGGAATTGAGGCAAATAATTAAGGTAAGAAAAATTGAATACAGAACAACCAAAAACCTTGAATGAGATTACTCAACCGAGCCCCGTTTATTGCGAATTTTGCAAAAAGTGCTGCCATAAATTGTTTTATGAAGTGCTGTAATGTGATATAATTTACATAAAAAAGAGATGTTTTCCTTGCCTTTACATTTTTTTATTTTAGGAGGAGTATATAGTGAAGAATTTAAAAAGAAAAAAAATCAGTATCGCCATTTTGTGTATGTGTCTTTTTTTTAACCTGATTAATCCTTCAATTTCACATTCTGCTGCAACCGGACAACAAATAAGATATAAAGCTGTTTCAGCTGGTTTCAGGTATTCAGCTGCCCTAACTACTGATGGTATTGTGTATGCATGGGGGGAAAACTATTCCGGACAGTGTAATGTCCCAAAAGATTTAAAAAATGTTTCAGCCATTGATACCGGAGACCATAATGTAGTGGCATTAAAAGAAGACGGCACAGTTGTCGTTTGGGGAGATAACAGTTATGGTCAGTGCAATGTCCCTCAAGGTCTGAATGGTATAAAAGCGGTTTCAGCAGGTGAAAATCACATCATGGCATTAAGACAAGATGGAACTGTTGTTGCCTGGGGTGATAATTCAATGGGTCAGTGTAATGCGCCTGATAATTTGTACGGCATAGTAGCTATAAATTCCGGCTATAATCATAATTTAGCTTTAAAAAGTAATGGAACTGTTATTGCTTGGGGTGATAATGGCGACGGACAGTGCAATGTTCCTTCAAATCTAAGAAATGTAAAATCAATAGCTGCAGGAGGAAGACATTCATCAGCATTGGATTACGACGGCAATGTTATAAGCTGGGGTGAAAACAACTGTTTTCAATGTGAGACTAATGATTGGAATACCAGGTATCTTGATGAAGGCCAGAGTCCAAGGAAATTCAAATTTATAAGCGCAGGCTGCGAGCATACAATTGCGCTAACCAATGATAATGAGGTTTATTGTTCGGGTATTGTAAGGAATTATTCAACAGATAATATTTTTACTACTATTGACATAGGCGGAAAGCTGGAAAATGCAGTTTCATTGGCTGTTGGAGAAAAACATGCAATCGTTCTGTATAATGACGGATCTATAGAAATATACGGCGCAAGTGTAATGAGTTCACCAGGATGGTACAGTTATAACGGTGAGCTGGTAATTCCTGAACTCATTAAAGATGTTAAGGATATTTCTTTTTCTGGATCGGGCAATAATGTATCATTAAATAAGGATGGCGCTGCAGTTTTTTGGAACAGAAAAAACAGTAAGGCAGCATTAATTTCAAATATCAATGATGTAGCTTCAGGTAAAAGCATGTATTTCCTGAAGGAGGACGGACGTGTATGCTACCTCCCAAATGCCTATACCGATACTGTTTTAGATGCG
>JAUZPS010000543.1 GCA_030705945.1 Bacillota bacterium | reverse complement strand
TATTACTCTTTCCATCAGGCAGAAATTAATGAGTGGAAACTCAGTTTATGCATTCGGAAACGGTGGAAGCTCAGCAATAGCCTCATACTTTGTAGATGAACTAAGGGAAATATACAAAGGGTCGTTAAAAGCTTACAGTAGGGTTCATGATATTACTTCTTTAAAGGGGCTTATTAACAGCTGCATACATCATGGGAGTTATAAAAGCGATGTATTCACCAAGATCCTTGATAGATTTGGGATTAACGAAGGAGATGTTCTTTTGGGTGTCAGCTCCAGTGGTAATTCGGAGAATGTAGTCCATCCGTTTAAAAATTTTCCCAAATCAGTCCGTATCGGAATTCTCGGACTTCAAGACGGAGGAAGGATTGGAAAAAGTAATATGAAAGATATTGCATTTATAATGCCGGATTCAGGAGGATTTAGAAGCTATCAACGCGCTGAGGACGGACAACGAATTGCATTAAGTTCAATTCTACACGCTTTGAAGAGATCGGAGAATAAAATATGAGTCGGATAGAATTTGTAATAGATAAGCTGATGCAATTACATCAGCGCCAAAATACGAATATTTGCAATCAAGAAAATACGAATTCAAATAGTTCTGTAAAATTGAGTCACAATGCGCTTCAATCGGATGTGGCTGAAGATATTTTATTTGAGAAGCTGGACAGTGCGGAACTACTAAAACGAGCAGAGAATTGGGAAAGTGTATATTCAAAAACTTCAAATCGCTATCAAAAAATTAAAGCTGCTCTCTACCTGAGCCATTTGTACGGTTATAGTCTACCTGAACAGGGGAAGTTACTGAACATAGGCGCAATTCCATATAATGCTGTTGCTGCAATGGAAAATCAGCTATTTGATGATGCAATCGATATACTCAATTGTGTGAAAGAGACTGAAAAGCATATTCCGGAAGCAGTAATGAAGATATTAGGGCTAGCTTACTGGAGCAAAGCGTTTCGTGAAATAGAAGAGCAGGTAAAAGTATGTATAAAAGCGAGAGTACCGGAAATCTTCAAAATGAAATCCATTCATGATTACAAACTTAAAAATCCACTCCATTTTAAAGACGCTGTGGAGCAGGTTTGTATGCCGGTTAGAATAGAACATACCAGTTGTGTGGGGTCGGATATCTTTTTTCTTGCAATGGATCGACCAGAAAAAGCCATGTGTATTAATATTTCAGTAAATTTATTCGACGCAGAGTCTAAAAGGATGGAGCCTCCAATTCGTGTCTTGGTAAGGCCTATCAGTGAAAAAGGGATCAGGCTTACATCGGTGGACCTTGCATATTCAAAATTAATCGTGGACATGGATGATCTATTCAATATGCGAAATGACGATCTGGCCCTATTGAAGGCCGCAGTTATTGTCTCCGGTATTATACCTCCGGCTTTGAAAGGCCGAGAACAGGAAATCCCGTTATTAAGCATCCTTGAAAAATTCATGAGCGAGAATAGTACCTATAATGGATTTGAAGTGATATCCAGGGTTGTTGATATACCTAGAGGATCAGGACTGGCGGTAAGCACAAATTTGATTGCGGCGTTAATTATGGCCTTAATGAGGTTTTCAGGACAGATATCCTGTAAAATTACAGATGTAAGTGAAAAAGAGAAACTGATGGTGGCTGAACGCTGTATCTATGGGGAATGGCTTGGAGGAAGCGGCGGAGGTTGGCAGGATTACGGCGGAATGTGGGGTGGTTTTAAGATTATTACAGGTCAGGCCGCAGATCCTAAATATGATCCGGAAAGCGCGGGATCTTTGCTTCCTTGTTATAGAGAGCTTGATTTGTCAGATGATTGTGTAGAAAAGATATTTTCTTCCTTAACGCTGGTTAACGGTGGCACAGGACAGGACGTAGGCCCTGTGCTTAGGATGATCACAGAACAATACATTTTAAAGGATAAAATAGCATGGAACGCAAGGCTTAGGACAGAAGACCGTTTCCCCCAAATATTAAACGCGTTAAAGTCAGGGAATATTAAGCTTCTAGGCCAGTTGGAATCAGAGGATTTTAGAGACCGTACACTGATTTCTTCACTTTCAAATAATCTTTTTCACCAAAAAGTCTTTGACCAGCTTAAATTAACCTTTCGAGATGATTTATGGGGGTATGATTCGACCGGCGGGAGAGCTGGAGCCGGAGGAATTTTCTTCGTGAATCCGGAAAGAAGGAAAGAATTTGAAAATGCTTTTGTAACCATATCTAAAAAAATACAGGAGGATTTAAAAGGCCAGATACGCTTTTCCTCAGCGCCCATGATTCATTCTTATGAAATCAATAAAAAAGGTATCAGTATCCTGACTATCAAAAGAGATGAGGCTGATAGCATCGTAACCCAGTGGTCAAAATCAAGGGTGAGAGATAGGAAGACAAACCGGAATGAGCAGGATGTGGTTGATGCAATAAAAAAACAGTGCTCTTATAACCGTATAGAGTTTGAAGAATTGCAAGCAAGATATAAATCCGGTAATTTGTCTATTAGGAATAATATAAGAGCTGTATCATCAAAAATAAAAAACATCAGACTTGACCATACAAACAGCTCTATATGCATAATGCCTGAAATAGGCGCGCATGAGTATGATGAACTTTTTCATAAAGGTATAAACTTTCTGAATGAACCCCTTGCTTATATTGTATTGAACGGCGGCGAGAGTACCCGGTTCGGCGCGCATACCGTAAGAGGACTAAACCCAGCGTTTTCTCTTTTAGGAAAATACTATTCCCCTATTGAACTTAAGATGAGACATGCAAACTTTCTTAATAAAAAGTACAACTGTCCTATCTATCCTGTCCTTCTCAACAGCTTTTTTACCCATAAACACACTATGAATGTACTGCAAAAAAATCAATATTTCGGTTTGCCAAAAGATAATGTTTTCAGTTGCGTTCATCACGTGAGTCACAGAGTTTATCCGAAAGTAGAAGATCTTATATTCTGGCATGAGGAGCTCAGAGAAAAGGGATTGACTGAAGTAGAAGAAGATCTGGCAAATCAATATATTGAGTCAATGAAGATGTGGGCCAAGAAAAACGGCGAAGGAGATATTTACCACCCTGTCGGCATTAATAAAATGTATACATTGGTTTCACCCGGGCATTTTTATTCCTTCATGTCAGTAGTAACCAGCTATATATTGGGCTTTTTACTCGATAAGGGTGTTAAGAGGCTTGTTGTTTCGTGCAACGATAATTTACTGGCAACAGTAGACCCGGCGATATTAGCCTTTC
Organism: Bacillota bacterium; assembly: GCA_030705945.1. GTDB lineage: Bacteria > Bacillota > Clostridia > Acetivibrionales > DSM-2933 > Pseudobacteroides. The sequence goes on along the minus strand of JAUZPS010000543.1, from coordinate 249 downwards.
ATATTCAAAATGGCCGTGGAGCAACTGCCGAGGTTGTACCCAGGCTGTTTGATAAAGGAGGCGCCCCGGTTTTAATAGATGACAGGGTTGTCATCTTAGAAGATTTTTCGTTTCCCGACAAAGAGACTCTATGGAATACCCCATTTTTTAATCCTATTACAACATGGATAGAAGTGGATGCTCTATTGAACCTGTTAAAGTTGGAGAAGGATGATTTGATAGAAGCAGCATACGGAAATCCGCAAAAGC
>JAUZPS010000542.1 GCA_030705945.1 Bacillota bacterium | reverse complement strand
GACGTTCCTGTTAAGGTTAAATTCAAATTGATCGAAGTCCTTCAGGGATCAAAGATCAAGTTAACATCTTTTGTTCATAAATTGTTTAACAATAAGAAATAAAATCTTTTGAAATTTTGCATCACCGTATTATATTCTTGCAGCCATATCCTCGTAGCCATATTCTCGCAAGCATGCGCTTATCAAATTTACACTCAAATGCAATTCGCAGTTATGGTCCATTTTTATGGCTGCTTAATTCGGAGCGGGAAAGTTGAGTTAGGCGGTATCAGAAAAACTTAGCAACTGGTCGTTTCAAAAACTTGATATAATGAGTTTTCATCATACAAAACTTGAACAAGGAATTTTTTGAAGCACCCTTACTTAATTGTGATCCTTAAAATAGTTACTTCTAATTAGTGTATCAGCTAACTCAAGCCCTTTAATTTCGCTTTGCTTCTCCTTATCATCTGTATAGATATTGCCTACTCTGTTGCCATTGGCTAGAATCGCAAAATCCCTTTTTGTATTGAGAAGATTTCTTCCCATTGCAGTATTAATATAGTCTTTCTGATTTGCTCCCATCAGATAAAGCAAAGTAGGCATAAAATCGATTTGTCCGCCTCTTGTACTGATTTGTTCGCCTTTTGAGCCTTTACTGTATATTATAAACGGCACATAGTTGTAGTTATCTGACCACCAAGCCTCTTTCTCTTCCATATTCGTTATATCGGCTTGATAAAACTTATGAACTCCACAATGGTCGCCGCTAAGAGCAATAACAGTATTATTTAGAAGTCCTTCCTTGTCCAGAGCTGAAATAAAATCTCCTATCTGCTTATCTGTATAGTGAACAGACTGAAAATATCCACCTATTTTTGTTTCATCGATCTTTTCAGGTATTGACATCGTCCTGAGCCTTTTGGGTAGGTTAAAAGGAGAATGGCTTGATAACGTTACCATAAATGTATAAAAAGGTTGTTTCTGTTTAATAATTATGGGTTTAACTTGCTTAAAATAGGATTCATCACTAAGGCCTAATCCTATAATATCATCTTGCGCAAACTGAGATGCATCAATACATCTATTAAAACCAATAGACTTTAAAGCTTCCATCCAGTTCCAGTAGCTTCCTTTGTCCGGATGTATAGCTAATGTTGAATATCCCATTTTACCCATCAAAACCGGCATTGAATTATATGTGTTATTAGGATATCTGAAAAATGTGCTTCCTCTTCTGACAGGATAGACCGAAGTATTAACCATGAGGTCCGAATCAGAACTTGTGCCCATATTCACCTGCTCTTCTATCTCGTTGAAATATAGGCTGTTCTGGAGTAATTTATTGATATTAGGGGTAATTTCCTGCCCATAAACTTTTCTCCCTATAACAAAGTTCTCTAAAGATTCAACCTGTATGTAAATGAGATTCTTCCCTTTAAACATTGACATATATTTATTGTCAGGCAAATGCTCATTTTTTTCTTCAAACCATTCTTTTATATCCTTAACTTCTTTTGAACTGAGACTTAATTTCTTACAGTCGTTCAAATACACTATCAAGTCGTTCAAATGATACCCTATAGGTGATAATCTTGTAAGGGTCAAATCTGGTCTCCATGTAACATCGAAAATATATGCCATCTTATCATCATGTCCAAGTACTTTAGTTATAAAAGGTATATGAAGTAAATATCCGGCAGAAATCATAAATAAAGCTAAAAATGCTATGAGACGAATTTTTTGATTAGCAAAACTCTTACGAAACCACACTAGAGCGACTATAAAAAAAGGAAAATCCAAAAAGAAAAATATGTCCCATGGACTTGTAAAAGATATTACACTATCAGACAAATTACTAAGGTTTCCCACCTCTTTTAACATATGAGGGTTTAAAAAAGTTCCAAAAGCCCTGAAATAAAGTATATCCATAAAAAACAATAAACTTACTATTATGTTTATAACTAAAAGGCATAAATTTCTGCCTTTACCTTTAAAGAGAAAGCAAATGGACAAAATAACTAGTATAAAAAAAACAAAGTACCAAGGAAACCTAATACTATCAAAACCTTTTATCAAATGAATTTTAGTATGGCTGCCTGTAACAAAACCAAGAAAAATCGCTGACTTTAAAGTAACCGCAAGAAAAGTAAATAAGAAGAACATTTCGGCAATAATAAAGCCAGTTATTTTCTTTCTTATCATATTAAAGTTCAGATTATTTACCAATTTAAATAACAAATTAATTGCTATATTCTTTTTATGATTCTCAACCTGCATCATAAATCCCCTTTATATGTTTATTTTGAGAAAGATGTTTTAATTATAAGCTTTTTTAAATTAATTGAAAAGCAAAATACACAATTTTGGAAATGGAAAATGCAATAAGGGCGTTTCAAAAAATTCCTTGTTCAAGTTTATATCACTAAAACCCATTATACCAAGTTTTTGAAACGCCCAGTTGCTAAGTTTTTTTTGATACTACCTATATAAAAAGCACTATTAATCTTACATTTGACGGAGCAAAATAACGAACGCTTTAACGTTATTTTGTGATAGGCAAATGTAAAAGATTAATTGCTTTTTATATAATGTAATATTTTAATTCCTAAAAAATAATTATTATCTTGCTTTTTGTTGATTATTGTAGTTTTAAAGGGTAAAATAGAATTACGTATATTTTTTACAATTTGGTTAAATATTCTTTTTTTACTTTGCTTATAATAATAAAAATTACACAAACTTATTCTGAAAGTTAACCGATAACCTTATTTTAATTAAGGTTTCATATAACTCGCTCAGAAAAATGTTATATTAAAGAGGAAGGTAATATATGATTCGAAACTCCAATATTTCAAAGGATCAAGCTTTGAACGCTATTAAGAACGGCGAATTCGGAAGAGAAGTTATTGGGTCACAGAATATTGTTGTTATAATAATGACACAAGACTGGTGCCCACAGTGGATAGATATGAAGAGTTGGATTTACAATGTTGAGACTGATAAGAGCATTGACATTTATGAGTTAATTTATAATAAAGTTGATTATTTTTATGACTTCAAAAATTTTAAAGAAACGAGATGGAAGAATTATAACATTCCTTATCTGAGAATTTATAAGAATGGAAATCTTTTTAAGCAGACAAACTATATTTCGCAGCAAGAGTTTTTGGACGTTTTAAACTCAATCTGAGTTATTTTTTCTGACTATATAAGTTACGAAAAAGATTTTACATTAAAATGCAGTTAATGCGTCTGCATTTTTCTATCAAAGACGAACTTTTCGTAACTTATGAAACAAGGTATATATTTTGCAATATAAAAAATAGATGTAAAATGTTTATTGCAAAATATATAATTAAATAAGTTGCGAAAAAGATTTTACATTAAAAATGCAGTTAATACATCTTCATTTTACTATCAAAGCTGAACTTTTCGCAACTTATGAATCAAGGTATATATTTTGCAACAAGCGCTCTCTGAAGATTAATTGCTTATGCACCTCAACTGACAAAAATATAATTT
>JAUZPS010000541.1 GCA_030705945.1 Bacillota bacterium | reverse complement strand
TAAAGTATAATTACTTTACACCTAATTCTAATTTACAAAACAAGTTTTGTCAAGAAAAAAGTACAATAACTCCCGCTTTTTTTTGCGTATGTTAGCGCATGTAAGCGGGAGTTATTTTTTTGCCGCAAAGTGTATATCATTTTTTAAAATGCTATACACCAACTCCAAGTAGTCTTTGCTTTCGCAAGCGCTAAACCGCGATTGCCGCAAAGAACTTGGAGTAAGCGCATATCATTTTTTTAGTTCTTTCAGGAGTTTGTCTAGGTCATCCATTTGTTGTTTTAATGAATCGTACTTTGACAAAATCTTGTCTATTATTTGCTGTTTAGTTTCACCGTTTGGATTCTGATCAGTATTTGTGTTTGTATTAATATCGGTGTTGTCATCGGTAGGAACGCTGGTGTCAGGAGGGTTCTGATATGAACCAAACATATTATTTAATGTGCTTTGCAGGTCGGTGCCAATTCCATATTTGAAGTCATTTCCATCCTGATAACCCACTATTATTCTTCTTACTTCGGGTATAGCATTACCGTTGGACTTTATATAAACAGGTTCAACATACAAAATACTGTTTTCTATCGGAATAACCAATAGATTTCCTTTAAATACTTCAGACCCGCTCTGTCCCCATAAAGTCATCTCTTTGGAAATAGAGTCAATCTGGTTAATTTTTACCTCAACCTGATAAGGACCAAAAATATTTTGGGTATCATTGGAGAAGTTAAACTGTATTAACTGTCCATAGTTTTCCATAGAATTCCTTACTGAAAGCCATGACCCTAAGTTGTGCCTGTCTCCTGACGGGGTAAATGGTCTCATCAAAATAAGCTCTTCCTGTTTACCAAATTTTCCAGGCAATTTTATCATATTGTAGTAAGGATCCAACACTGTCTCTTCAGAATTCTTTTCAGGAATTGAAGCAATTTTCCACAAGTCCTGACTTCCATAGAAATTAGTTATATTCTGGTCGCTGTCAGGGCTTATATGGTATTTCTTCAATACCTCTGTCTGTAATTTAAACAAGCTTTCAGGATATCTCATATGCTTTTTGAGATAATCCGGCAGATCCCCATCCTTAAAAATATCAGGGTATATCTTACTATACGCTCTTATAATAGGATCATTCTTATCTATAATATAATACTCTGTTGCGCCCGTATACGCGTCGACAATAATTTTTACTGAATTTCTGATATAGTTAAAGCCCCCGAAATCCTGTGAGTATGGAAAATTCTCGGTGGAAGTGTAGCCATCTAAAATCCATTTTAATTTACCGTCGTCGGTTAATAAAATATATGGGTCACTATCAACAGACAAGAACGGAACTGCTCTTTGAGCCCTCTCAACAACCTGTCTGTTCAATAAAATCTTAGCCTTTGATGTAACGTTGTTCGACACTAAAATATTGTAATCACTATATTTTAAAGCAAATAACAACTTGTTTAAAAACCCGAGTTTAATTCCTCCGCCATTTTCTGTATCATAACTAACCTCGCTTTTTCCATCATAGTCGGTTTCCTTCAACGCGCCTTCTGATGCCGGGTTTACAATAACATAATCTTTTGTCATCTCACCGTAATAAATCCTTGGCTCAGTAATCTTCAGATCCTTATTCTCGTTCTTTGTAAGACCGCTTATAATAAAATCAGCCTGACCTTGCTTTGTCAACTTGTTGATTGGATTCATAACAACGCCATACCCATGGGTATATTTGAACATGGTGTTGGTATAAGTTTTCGACTGCAGCAAATCTTTATTTATCTCTCTTGCCGTTATGAATACAGGCGTTTCCTTACCGTTTATATTATAATTGATAATATCGCCGTCATTAAAACTATAAAAGTTTGTCAAACCTTGAAGCTGCTTATCACCGTCAAGGGTCGCTTTGTAATCCACAACTCTAATATTATCAACAGTGTCCTTATTGTTAGCGATAGTAGCTGGAGTAAGTGGTTGTATATTAAACGGATAACTTTCAATATCATCTATTTTATAAGCCTTTCTTGTCATTGCCATGTTGTTTTTTAAATATTGTTTTTCCGCCTTTATTTCATCCGGCTTAACAAAAGCCATCTGGGTAACGGCTGCAATTATTGAAATAACGATCCATGTAACAGGAAAAATAGCAATGGATATAGCAGCCTTCTTAAGCTTACCGCGCCAAATGAAAATAAACGTTGCCAATACAATCAGTATCAGGAAAAACGGCGCCGCTGTAAAATACAGCTTCCATATATTATTATCAATATACCCGGCCCCCTGGACATAGCCTACTCCCTTAACATTTGCGAAGCTTCCAAAAAGCAACCCTTCTTTTTCAAACTTATATGAAGCAGTTTTAATTATAAAGAAAAGAGCTACATTAATAAGATTATGTCTTATAATACCTTTAAACTTCAAGTCCTCCAAGGTTATATTCTTATATACCAGAAGGAGGGTTAACAAATAGTATCCGATAGTATAAACAATAACAAATATCCACAGGAAGGATATAAAGTCATATATAGACATTAAAAACGGTCTTTGAAAAACATAGTACCCTACATCTTTACTAAAAAGCGGATCTTTAATATTAAAAGTTTGCGAGTTTAAAAAGGCTAACGCTTTCTGATAAAAGAAATCCTTGCTGAAAAATGCTCCAATTAAAGCAATTACAGCTGCTATTGAGAAATTAGGCAGTTTAATTTCCTTTGTCCCGTTATTTTTCAAAAACCTTTCCAAAACCCTTTTAACAAATAGATTTGTTATGGATATAGCCAGAAAGATAACGACAAAAGCCAGCGCGCTGAATATTACCTGATATTGGAGGTTCTTAAAATAAATATTTGGCAATTTTTTGCCAATTTCATTTAGCTGAATAATATCAAGGTATATGCCCGCAGATATTACAGCAGCGACCAAAAGCGCTATTATAACAAGAGCGCCGATTATTTTGCCTTTCACTTTCTTTATTATATTTTTGGCGTTATTTACATTGTACAAATCGTTTATGTTGTTGAAATTATTAAAATTATTGAATTCCACGACCTTCACTTCCTCTATTCTTTAAATTTGTACTGAAGGCAACAAACAAATTCATTTCCGACGCTCTCAAATTCTTTTGAAACGACCAGCAAAGAATTTCTTTTAATAAAATTATCAACTTTGCTTTCTATTTCTGAGATAGACTTTAAATTTGAATTATTTACCCATATAATCATCTCGTCAGTCATATGAATTTTATTATTTCCTACTTCTCCCCTATACTCTGAAACAAATAAACCTCTGCCTTTACCACATATCGGACAGGTTAATACAAATCCGTTCAGGTTACCCTTATTAAGCGCCCAAAAAGTTTTGCAATCATCCTTCGAACATTGGTATTTGTACATATTATGCCTCCTTAAAAGTCCTTTTTTTCTATATTTCTACTCACCCATTGCCTTAATTATGAGCTTTTTCTTTCTCTGTCCGTCAAACTCGGCATAATAAACCTGCTGCCACGGTCCAAGATCCTACTTGCCT
>JAUZPS010000540.1 GCA_030705945.1 Bacillota bacterium | reverse complement strand
TTTTGATACTGCCAAAACTAATTTTACATTTGATACTATATAAAAAGCAATTAATCTTTTACATTTGCCTATCGCAAAATAACGTTAAAGCGTTCGTTATTTTGCTCCGTCAAATGTAAGATTAATAGTGCTTTTTATATAGTATCAAATGTAAAATTAGTTTTAGGCAGTATCAAAAATACTTAGCAACTGGTCGTTTCAAAAACTTGATATAATGAGTTTTCATCATACAAAACTTGAACAAGGAATTTTTTGAAACGACCTTATTCGTTGCGCTTGTTGTTTTGGAATATTCATTCGTGGATGGTACTTAAGATGGAATATGTAAGCGGTGTTGTTGAAAGGATTACTTTTTCTAATGAAGAAAATGGCTTCTGCGTTATAAAAATAAAATCCAAGGGTTTTGCTGAGCTAGTTACGGTTGTCGGAAATCTGGCGGCTGTTAACGTTGGAGCTATATTAAGGCTAAAGGGTGAATGGAAGTTTGATAGCAAGTATGGCAAGCAATTTAGCGCTGTGGACTACCGTGAGACAATACCCGCCACAGTAGCAGGCCTTGAGAAATATCTCGGAAGCGGTCTTATTAAGGGAATTGGTCCTGTATATGCTAGAAGAATTGTCAAGCATTTTAAAGAGGATACATTAAAAGTAATTGAAGAATCCCCTGACTACCTTATAAATGTCGAGGGGATAGGCCAAAAGCGTGTTGATACAATAAAAAAAGCGTGGAAAGATCAGAAAGAGATTAAAAATGTAATGCTTTTTTTACAAAGCAATGGAGTTTCAACAGCTTATGCCGTTAAAATTTATAAAACTTATGGAAATGAAAGTATAAATATTGTAAAGGCTAACCCATACAGATTAGCGGATGACATATGGGGTATCGGCTTTAAAACAGCTGATAAAATTGCTCAGCATATGGGAATTGACAAAAACTCATATGAACGCTGCCGATCGGGAATAGTATATACATTAAATGAGCTGTCAAACGATGGGCATTGTTTCGCTTCAAAAGAGCAGCTTGTTACAGAAGGCGTTAAGATCCTTGAAGTTGAAGAAAAACTCATAACAAGTTCAATTGAAAGAATGATCGAAGATAAGCTGGTAATGCAAGATGAGAATGATTCAATATATTTACAGGCTTTTTATTTCAGTGAGACAGGAGTCGCAAGACGAATCAAAGAAATTCTCGAGTCAGAAAAAACAGATTTTTCAACTGATGTAGATAGGGTCATAAGTGGAATTCAAACAGAATACGGCATTATGTATGACCAGGTTCAGGTTGAAGCAATTAAAGAAGCTTCAGCCTCAAAGGTTATGGTGTTAACCGGAGGACCTGGAACAGGAAAAACTACCACCACTCTTGCAATATTAACTGTATTTCAGAGACTTGGCGCTTTATGCCTCCTTGCAGCTCCTACAGGCAGAGCGGCAAAAAGGCTGTCAGAAGCGACAGGAATGGAAGCTAAGACAATTCATAGGTTATTGGAGTTCAAACCGCCGGAAGGGTGCAAAAAGAATGCTGAGAACCCATTGGAATGTGATGTGTTAATTGTTGACGAATCATCAATGATTGATATTATATTGATGTACAATTTATTAAAGGCGGTTAAGAACGAAACGGTAGTTATTCTGGTAGGAGACGTGGATCAATTGCCGTCTGTAGGCGCAGGCAATGTTCTTCGGGATATTATAGAATCAGGAGCCGTCAATGTGATTCGCCTTACCCGTATTTTCAGGCAAGCTCAGGGGAGCGCTATTATAACAAACGCCCACCAGATAAATAAAGGCGAAATGCCTAACTTAAAGCAAGGAAAGGATAGCGATTTTTTCTATATTGAGGAGGATGATCCCCAAAAGGTTTCAGATATAATTAAAAACCTGTGCGTGAAGAGACTTCCGGAGTATTACAAGGTTGATCCTGTAGGCGATATACAGGTTTTATGTCCGATGCAAAGGGGGGAGACGGGAGCTCAAAATCTCAACACCCTGTTACAGGAGGCGTTGAATCCGTCCGATGTTACTATAAAATATGGAGGAACAACTTTTCGCCTTAATGACAAGGTGATGCAAATAAAGAACAACTATGATAAAAATGTATTTAACGGTGATTTAGGAACCATCATAAAAATTGATGAAGAGGATAAGACGCTTGTATTAAATTTTGACGGAGCAGATGTGGAATACGACGTAACCGAGCTTGATGAAGTGGTCCTTGCTTATGCCACAACAGTGCATAAAAGTCAGGGCAGCGAATATAAAATTGTAGTTGCGCCGTTTACAATGCAGCACTACATGATGCTTCAGAGAAATCTTTTATACACTTGCATAACCCGAGCAAAAAAGATCATTGTACTGGTTGGATCAAAAAAAGCTATTGGGATTTCAGTATCAAATAATAATATTCAAAAGAGGAACACCATGCTTGCCAAAAGGCTGCAGCAGTGGAAGATCAATTGTCAGTAATTGGAATTGCGATGTAAAATGTGACGCCGCGGTCTTCGTTGTTTTCAAACCACATATCCCCGCCGAATCTGCCCTTAATGGTTGAATAGGACATATAAAGGCCGATTCCTGTACCATGTTTACCTTTTGTCGTAACCATCTCTTTAAAAATTCTGTCTTTTAATTCATCGGTAATTCCTTTACCTTTATCTCTTATAATAAACTTAATATTTTCGTTTTCTTTTCTTATGATAAAATCTATTGAGCCTTCATTTCCATCATATGATTCACACGCGTTTAATATGAGATTATCAAGCACCTGAACAAGATTGTTGATTTCGCCGTTAATTTCTAAATTCTTATCGACTTGAATCTGTGGAATTATTAGGCAATCGCTATGGATTCTATTGCTGGACTTAATGTTTAAGGTTTTGATAAGTTCGTCGATTGTAAAGCGCTCAGACGATGACTGATTAAGTTTTACTGCCTGAAGTTTAACATTGCTGATTATATTGGACATATAAGAACATTGAGGAGATATCTTGTCTATACAGTCAATCATTTCTTTAGCTATTTCAAGGTGGTCCTCTTTTGTAACATCTGAATCGCCGATAGAATCCTTATATTCATCCGCAAGCTTCTTGAGGTTGTCTATCATGCATGCCATAGACATTATAGGGGAATTGAGATTGTGAGCTATACCTCCTATCATCTGTCCTAGGGACGCAAGCCTTTCTTTTTCAAGTATTATGGTTTGCTGATCGTTTATGGACTTGATGTTAGCTTTGGTCAGCTCCTGAATCTTGCTGAAGGAAACTATTAGTTCTCCGATTTCATCATTGGAGGTAACAGGTATCTTTTGATCAAGGTTTACCTTTCATCTTCAGCGATTTTTGAGAGCGCATTGGCTACTGTGGATATTTCGCTGACAATAGACTTAGAAAAAGAGAACAGATTAATAACGCAAAAGAGCAGCAGTACAAAAAATGTAATAAGAAAAAAGATTACAGTTTTTTGAGAAGCAACGTTAAACTTTATTCCGGTTGTATAATAATTATTTCCTATGGTAATCTT
>JAUZPS010000054.1 GCA_030705945.1 Bacillota bacterium | reverse complement strand
AGATATGATTTCCAGATGGAGCAAAATCAGGCTTTAACTATAATTGACGAGGCCTTTGAAAATAAACCCGACAAGGTTTACAGAAAAAGCGTAAAAACATTTAACGAAGAAAGCTATATAGAGCTCACCTTCATCTCTCCAGCTATAGGCTTAAAATATCAGCCTCTGCTTGATGAACTAGAGAGCCGGATTAGATGGACTTTACGAATAAATCCTATGCCAAATCAGAACGAGATATTTAATGTCGGTGCTAGAATTTTTAATGAAAAAGAAATACTCCTAAAGAAAAATCTGGCATATCTACCAAAGGAAATGATGGTCAAAGCTGTCGTAAATCCTATTGACCCGCAAACTGACGAATCTATAAAAGAGAAGTTTAAACAAAAGACAGGTCTTGAGTTGATAATTAGTACGTAAGTTATAACAATCTATAGATACCGAACTGTAAAGTTTTATATAAACTCCCATCGACGGGTCTCGCAAAACTTTTTTGCTCACCCAAGCGACCATAAAAAGCCCTTTTTAGGCTGTTTGGCTAACTTCATAAAACTAGTTTTACAGTTCGATATCTATTATTAGGATATCTATTACTAGATTGTTATAACGATCAAAAAATCACCTTTCCATTTTTCTTATACATACTGATATGCTACCCTGTTGTTCACTGAACTGTATTCCTCCAATTTTAATTAATTACAGAATAGTCACTGCTGGTTTGATTGAAATGCTTCGCCATTATTATAACATCCATTATATTAATGACATTATCCTTGTTTATGTCGGCGCTTTCATAGTAAATTCCATCACCTTTAATAGAATTAAATACTTTTGAAAGACATATGACATCCAACATATTGATCTTGTTGTCAGAAGGAGTGTTTATATCACCAGCCCAAATCTCAATAGGAGAGTTTAATGTTGAAATCAAGCCATCACTCTCTGCAATTATCCCTTCGATATCTCTTTTTAAATAACCATCTTTACTAATTGAAATGCTATATTCTTTAGTTGAATTTATAGGCGCATTTTTTATCTCAAAATATCCATTTTCATCAGTGACGGAAGATAAGTTGGTATCCTTTAAAGCAACAACAAATCCGGCTTTTGACGGGCTTTTTGAATTATTTACAGATTCGGAGCTTATATAACCGCTTAATTTGAAGGTATTATCTATCAAGCTTTCCAGCTTGTCACTTACGGTAATTGTATAATCCCCGGTCAAGGCTTTGTCATAACTTGATATTTTTATATCAAATACTTTATTAGTTGGATTAATACAGATCACATTATCCTTGATATATTTATAATCTATCAAGTTACCATATAAGCCATCCATTACATCTACTGAAAAATACTCAGGCCCGTCAAACTTAATATAAACATTTCCGACCTCCTCAGCATCGAACTTAAACATATCTTCATCACCAGTAAAATTTATCTTACCGCTTACTGGAGAGTTTACTTTTAATGTAAGAGCATCAATTATTGTATCTGGAAAGTCATCAGCAATCGGATCATTTATGATTATTGAATAAGTTTCTAAGTTATTATTTATATTACTTGCGGATATATAATAGGTTTCATCACCTTTAAGGTAGTAGTAATTGGTTTTAGAATTATAAATGTAAGTTGGATATATACAAATCTCTTTGTTTGTACTGTCATATACTTTCAATATTACATTATCAGGCTTTGATATTTTATACAATCCTTCAGAAACTGTAGTGAAGTTAAAATAATCAATATCATTGATATAATCAAATTTACCGACAATTTTATTTCCAGATTTTATAGTGGTTGAATAAGTCGGGGTGTTACCAATGTCATCCTCAGTAGGCCCTTTAATTGAAAACGAATAATTATAAACTCTATAATTTGAACTAATCGTCATGCACATATAGTAAGTTCTGCCTTTTTGAAGGGTGAAAAATACTCTTGGCGCGTCGGATGAATCCATTCCAAAATTAACACGATTTCCACAAGAATCTGTTATTTTAAGAATACTGTAAACTTCAGAGTTGTTTATTGTTGCGCTGTCAATAAAATAAGTGCCTGAATATAAAGGGGTAAATTTAAAATAATCTGAGTCAAAAATATAATTAACATCGCCTTTAACCTCTTGATCTAACATGATTTCTTGAGATGTCTCAGGAGAGTTTCCATAATCATCCACAATCGGTCCGCTGACAACAAAGGAATATTTAAAAATAGAATAATAGTTAGCATTTGATACTACTAAATAATACTTGTTTTCTTTGTTTAATTGGAAAAAAGCGCTTGATCCAGTATAATTAACTGGTATTTTGTTTCCATCTATATCGATAATGTTTAAGACCCCAAAGTTGTAAGTATTATAAATAATATTACCAATACGAAGATCCAATTTGTATATTCCGTCACTTGCAGGTATAAAAGAAAAATAGTCAACATCATCCTTTGATTCTGAAAGGCCTTCTACTTTTTGATCCAGCTGTATTTTGTAAGCGGATTCTTTTATATTTCCATAGTCATCTTTGATCGGTCCCATTATTGTAAAAGAATATTTTTGTGGTGTAGAATAGCTTGAAATCAAGATATAATAAGTTGATTGTTTATTTAAAGTTAAATACAATCTTGAATCTATTAAGTAATAATATATTCTGTTTTCATTGGAATCGAAAATTTTAGTATCATTTGTAAAACTTGAAATATCAACGTCTGATGACAAATCAATAAAGTATAGACCCTCTTCTGAAGAACTAAATTTCATATAGTCCTTATCGCCATAATAATCGCTCGTAACTGTAATAGGCGTGTTAATTTGCAATTCCTTAGCCAGCTCTTTTGAATCCCCAAAATCGTCTTTAACTGGCCCCTCGATACTAAATGAGTAGAGTGGAGAAGTATCATTGACATCTTTAATAATTTCTATATAATAAACTTCTCCTTTTCTTGCAATAAAGTTATCGGGATAATATGTATTTGAAGATAATACATTGTCGTTACTGTTGCGAATATACCAATTATTAGAATACCCCTCGAGGAGATGATGTTTAAAAATGTAAACACCATCCATTGAAGGCTTAAAGTAAAAATAGTCGCTGTCATTATAGTAATCTACTCTTCCTTCAATTTCTTTCCCTGCTTGAACTTCTGTCGCATTATCTTTTAAATCTCCATAATCATCATTTATAGGACCTTTTACACTAAAAGAATACTCAAAAACGGAGCATGCGGCATCACTAGAAACAGAAATGTAATATTGAGCGCCTTTATTAAAATGCGCATAAGCCTTTGAATTGTTATCATCAGATTTGATGAACATGAGATTCCCCATATTGTCATATACATTTATTATCCTACCTATCAAAGGCTTGTTATAAGTATTAGCGTCAAAATAAGGCGTCATATCAATGCAATACTCTCCATCTGAAGAAGGTATGAATTTAAAATAATCAACATCATAATAATCACTAATATTTCCGGTATTAATTACATCTGACTGGATTTCTTTTGAGTATTGCATTGTGTTACCAACATCATCAACTATCGGAGATTTTATTGTAAATGAATATGTGTAGACTAATTCCATACTTTGAATAGTTGATAGGGATATGAAGTATACGCTGCCTTCTTTTAAGGTTAAATAAGCGTCTTTAGCATTATAATAAGAAAAATCAACTAGATAGCCATTTGAATCGTAAACCCTTAAACATTTATTTAAATAAGTATCATAAAATGGATATGAGCTATAACTTGTTGTAAAATCATGTATTTGGTATATGCCGCTTGCAGGAGCAGCAAAGCTGAAATAATCCTTATCAAAACTGTGATCAATGCTGCCATTTACAATCGTATTTAATTCTATGTGTCTGGAATTTTCTTTTGAATCGCCAAAATCGTCTTTAATAGGTCCGACTATTTTGAAACCGTAAGAAAAAGCGCTTGTATAATTTCTGTTCTTTTGTAGAGTGATATAATAAGTTTTTCCACTTGTAAGAAAGATATAGTTGCTTGTAATATATAAGTAATTTTTATTTTCGTCCAGAATCTTTATTTCACAATTATTGAGTAATTTATGAAAATTATATATGCCGTCCGCTTTAGGTGTAAACTTGAAAACATCCACATCATTCTCATCAACAAAATTTCCGTTTATAATATCTCCAGATGAAATAATTTCAGACGCTTCAAAATCATCGGAATAGTCATCAACCAATTGAGATAAGTTGAAGGTATAAGGCGTTGACTCATTAAGATATGTACCGATTTTTATAAAATATTTCATATTCTTTTCAGTGTAGAATTTAATTAGAGTTTTTGAACCATCAATATCCTGATAACCGTTTATTACATCACAATCCATTCTTTTGCCTCTATAATCCAAAACAGATGGAGTTATTCCATTCGATGGGCTTATAGCTACAATCGTATAGGCGTCGTTTTCTGAATAAAACTTAAATACATCTATATCAGATTGAGTTTCCAATTTACCTGTAACATTAGATTTATCCAATATCTGATATGCATCAAGAATGTTATTGCCAAAATCATCAGTTTCAGAGGATACTAATGTGGATGACATATCTGGTGATTGGATTTGCGAGCTATTCATTGAGTAAACTGAAGATGTTACCGTTGATGCATTTTTATTGCCTGTAATGTTTTCCGGATTATCACTGGCAGTAAAAGTGTACTCTCCTTTAAGAAGCGCGTCATAACTTTCAATCTGAATTGTTAAGTTCTCTAATTCTTTCAGGTTAATACTGTAAATGTTTCCACCCACACTTGTATATCCAATGTTAACATCATCCGAATCTAATACTTTGAAGGATAGATTAGAAGGCGCATCAAATTTAAAAAATAGATCACCAGTAGATTGGGGAAGAATCTTAAGTATATCTATATCTCCATTATAATCTATGGCGCCTTTGACTGGGGTATCGATTCTTACGATTGTACCATCATTAATGATATTTGCATAATCATCGTAAAAAGGTTCACTTATTTCCAATGAATAGTCAGTTATTTTGTCACTCTCCAAGTCAATATAATAAGTTTCGTTTGCAGGCAGGTAATAGTAATGCTCTTTGTTATCAAGATTAATCGGGCATTCGCTTACTGTACTGTAATTTTTATCCACGAGACTGAAGCTTACACCACCTGTTGTGGAAATATGGTACAGGCCTTTACACGTTGTCTTAAAACTGAAACAATCTCTGTCATGGTAAAATTCAATATTTCCTTCTATTTTTTCCCCAGGCGCCAGGTTCTTCGAATAGCTGAATGTATCACCATAATCATCATGTATAGGGCCATTTAACTTGAATGAGTAATCTAATAATACTCCTTGTCCTGATAGATAAATATAATATGTATTACCCTTATAAAGGTTAAATAAAATTTTTGAATCATTAGGATTCTCAGTTTCAATTATACTCTTATCCGAGCCAGTTATACCTATCATTGAATAAAACGTAGAATAATCCGCTCCATCTTCGGAACTAGTCATTTTAATATCAGACAAGTAATAGGCTCCTGATTCAGAAGGAGTAAATTTAAAATAATCTGAATCAAAATAATATTCCAATTTCCCCTTAACTTCACTGCCTAATTTGATTTCACTGGCATTTTGCGTCGAATTGCTAAAATCGTCTGTACATTCGCTAATTATAAAAGAATATTTATAAATAAAGGAGTTATAATTATAATAGTTAGCAACCAAATAATATGTATCATCTTTTTTAAGTTCTAAGTAAGCAGCTTTATTATTATACCCTTGCTCGAGTCTTTTTCCGCTATTGTCAAGGACACAAAACAAATTGGAAAATGATAATTGTTGTGAGTAATCAGTTAAATATGAGTAATCAATTTTGTATACTCCATCTTCTGGAACAGTAATTTTAAAATAATCCTTATCACTCTGAGAGTCTGCAAATCCTTCAATTTTTTTCATTAAATCAACAGTATACGCAGTATCTTTTGAATTGCCATAATCATCAGCTAAAGGTCCGCTAAATAAAAACGAAAAACTTGTAGGATAATTTGTGTTATTGCAATCAGCGCTAATATTTGCATAGTATTTATTATTTTTATATAGTCTGAAATACAGCTTTGAGCCAATTAATGAGCTGTTTATTTCATTATTGTTTGAATCAATTATTTTTATATTTTTTAAATCCGAGTATAAATCATAGTCGACATTTCTGGACAATGTCAAGTCAAAACAATATAATCCATCTTCCGAAGGAGTTAGAGACAAATAATCCTTATCCCCATAATAATCAGAAACAACAGTAACTGAATCGTTAATATGCAATTCTTTTGCTGTTTCAATAGTATCACCAATATCATCAACTACAGGTCCACTTAATGTAAAAGCATAATCACCGATAATAGTAGAATAATTTCTATTTACCGATAAATAATATACCTTGTCCCTTTTAACTGTAAAATTCAATTTATTACCACTAGATTTTGTGTTTACCACATTACCGTCAGCATCATAAACTTGCCAAGTACTTTGCGGATCATTGTCTTGTTTCTGAGAATTATCCCCTATATAATAAATACCATCGATCGTAGGCTTGAAATAGAAATAGTCCACATCATTATAATAATCCGTTTTACCATAAATCATTTTTCCAACTTGTATTTCTTTGGCGGATTCCATTCTGTTTCCATAGTCATCATATACAGGTCCATCTACGTTTAGAGTGTAGTTAAATATTGGATAATAACGGATATCCGAAATTGAAATATAATAGTTTTTGTCCTTCTCTAAATAAAAATAATCTTTTGTATCATAGTAATAATTGCTATTTAATAATATATTTCCAGCAGCATCATATACCCTCACAGCATCAACAAAATATGGATTTGGAAAATTACTCAGATCACTCCTAAAATCCAGCATACTATTGAAATTAATACAGTATGTACCAGCCGAAGAAGGTCTGAAAACGTAATAATCCATATCGGAAAGTGGATTTATTGCCCCGTTAATTGTTTCATTTAATGAAATGCTTTTTGCGCTAGCCATTGAATTGTCATTATCATCTGGAGCCTTAAGTTTCAGTTTAAATGAATACGCGTACATAAGTCCTGTATAATCATCAGTCGAAAAAGAAATATAATAGGTAGCGTCTTTATTGAGCATATACGATAAACTCTGGTCATAATAATTATAGTCAATCAGATTTCCTTCTGAATCAAAAACTTTTATATAACCACCACTATATCTGTCAATTTGATTAGGGTTATAATTAGGTGTTTTGTATATTCCGTATATGAAATACAAACCGCCTTCAGACGGAGTGAAGCTGAAGAAATCCTTGTCTGTGCTGTAATCCATTTTACCATTAACCAGGCAATCTGATTCTATTTTTGTTGAGCTTTCCATACCATTTCCATAATCATCAGAAGTCGGTCCCTTTATTTTAAGATTATAGTAATAGGTATTGTTATACTCACTATTTTTCCCCACTTTGATGTAATAATTCTGACCGCTATTTAATTGTATATAGTCACAACTAATAGTTTGTTTATTGTTATTTTCATCAAATACGCTGAATGAGCATTTATTTTTCGTATATTCTATGATGTAAACCCCGCTTTTGGGCGCTGTGAGCTTAAAGGTATCGATATCCGCATCATCTATAAGGTTTCCGGTTATTGTTTCTCCAATAGTTATTGCTGTAGCATCATTAAAAGTATTGCTGTAATCGTCAACTAAATAATCAAAACAGAAAGAATAATTTAACACTTCCTGAGAGTAGTTAACTAGCTTTAAATAGTATTTCATATTCTTTAAAGCATGAAACTTGATAAAGCCTTTGGTACCATTAATGTCATCAGAATCATAAGTAAATTGGGAATCAATATAATCGCCCCTATAATCCAATATGGTTCTGCTGATGTTATATGTATTGTTTAAAGTAAAAACAATATCACAATCCAGTTTTGATGTAAGAGAAAACACATCTACATCAGATGGTTTTCCCAATATACCATAGACATTTGATTTCTCAGAAATAGGATATGCATTTAGTATATTATCGCCATAGTCATCATTAGCCGGAACTGGTGTATTAGTTGGAGATGCGAGAGTTGATGTATCTTTTGGCGTCGATGTTAGAGATGATGTTGGAGCAAGAGTTGGAGTCGGATTATATGCGCTTGTTGTTGCTATCGCTGAAGATAATGTAGGTGTTATAAATGGCTCAATAGGTGTTGATGAGACCAAGTAAATAGAAGATGTTACTGTAGACTTGTCAGGTGTTGCATAAATGGAAGCAGGTACTGACAGTTTGCTCTCGGAAGGCTGAGTAACCGGAAGCTCAACTCTGTACTGTTCTCTTACAGACACAGCATTTCCAAGGTTAAAATTAGTAAAAAAAATAATAATTACCAATAAATATGATATTCTTTTGTATACTCCCCTAGTTAACATATTTTTCTCCTCTTTATAAATATAGTAATAAAATCATATTTTACATAGAAATTTTATCACTAATATCCATATATATCAATTGCAAATTGAGGTGATTGTCATATATGGTTGACTCGTAGATGAATTAAAAATAGTACATCTATTGTCAATCACTATTTACAAAGAAATAAAAATATGATAGGATAAATAAACCATAAAATTTACATTGGAGGTATTATTATGTACAAAAGGTTAAAAATGTTTTGCATATTTGTTTTAGCAGTTTCATTAGTTATGTGCAATCTCCAAGCAGTTAAAGCGGCTGAAGGAGGCCCATCAAAAGTTATTTTAAGCCTCGACAAATCAACTGCCACAGTTGGTGAAACAATCACTGCATCTGTAAAAGCTGAAAACATCACAAACTTTTCCGGAATTCAATATCATTTAAAGTATGATCCCTCTGTATTACAAGCTGTAAATCCAGCAACTGGAGAACCATACCCTGAAAGAATAGATTCTATGGATTTTGGAAACAAGCTTTTGGCAAACATACTATTAAACATTGATTATATGCCATATGAAATTGGTCTTTTTGATCAAACCAATGGAACAATTGATGTTATGAAAATATACATGTATCTTGCTAAATACAAAGAAAGCGGTATTGCTGAAACTACAGGAATTGTATCCCAATTAGGATTTAAAGTCCTGAAGTCAGAAAGTACTTCTATTGTTTTAGAGAATTGTCCTTCATTAACCAATCCAATTGATGGCACAATGATTTCAGACTGGGATGGAAACATGGTAACCTCCGGTTATGTTGTAGAGCAATCTGGTAAGATAAACCAATCTATAGCTCCTTCTACACAAACCAATACTCCTACTAATACTCCTACATACACTCCTACATACACTCCTACTAATACTCCTACTTACACGCCTACTTACACCCCCACTTACACTCCTACTTACACTCCCACAAACACTCCTGATTACACACAAGTACCTACGCCAATTCCAACCCCTGCCATTACTTCCAATGGTCATGTTGTACTTAATATGAGCAAAAAATTTGTACGAGCAGGAGAAGTAATTGCAGGTTCATTATCAGTTAGAAATATTAAAGATTTCGCAGGTATACAAGCAAACTTGAGATATGATCCAACATTACTCCAGCCAATCTCACTAAAGACTGGCAAACCTTATCCACAAATAGTAGACTACACCAATGCTAATCTGCTGTTTAGTAAAAGGGATATTCTTTCTAAAGATGAATTTTTCCCTTTTGTATATGCATCCTTTGACTTCAACAATGGAATAATTAATATTTCTAAGAGTTATTCATTTTTACAAGCATACAAGGACAGCAAAAAGGATGAAAAAACCGGAATTGTTGCAAATATAGGTTTTAAGGCTTTAAAAAATGGGATAGTTGATGTTAATTTTGAGGAAACTCCATCCATGCCTGATAGTAATGGCTTGATGGTTTTTAACTGGGACGGGAACCGCTTAATTATGAACAATCCGCCAGTAGTAAAATAAATATTATTAGGCAATAAATTTTATTGTCTTAATTGGTTAATTCATATATCAACTGGTCGTTTCAAAAACTTGATATAATGAGTTTTCATCATACAAAACTTGAACAAGGAATTTTTTGAAACGCCCTAAGTAAAGGGTGTTGCAAAATAACTATTTTTGGTTATTATGCAACACCCTATTTTTAGTTTTCAAGTTAAATAAAAATCAATTAATCTTTTACATTTATCCACCACAAAATACCGTTTAAACTGTTCGCTATTTTGTGACAAACGGCTCGTAGTCTTTACTAGATGCATTAAAGTGTTTTGCGACAATTAGTATATCTTCTATATTAATAACAGAATCATTGTTTACATCTATATTTTCCAGATATCTAGAATCTCCTTTAATTGAGTTAAAAACTTTTGCCATTTGTAATATGTCCAGCATATTTATTGATTCATCACGATAATTGCCCAAGTCTCCAGCCCATAATTCAATCGGCGTTTCAGCTTCAGACATCGATATATTATCATTTACAACAATATTCCTGATCTCTCTTTTCAGATATTTGTCTTTAGTTATAACAATATCATATCCTGTACCAGAACCTGGTACGCCTGAAATTTCAAAATACCCGTTCTCATCAGACACACAGGAGAACTGCGTTCCAGAAAGTGATATTTTAAATCCAGACCTTATAGAATTTGATAATTTATCTGAGAAATCCGGCTTTACATACCCCGCTATTTTGAATGTTTTGTTAGCTATGGCATCCTGATTATCGCTGATTGTAAGAGTATAATCGCCTATCGCCAATAGATCCATATTATTTAAGACTGTGATATTATAGATATAATTTGCATTAAGATAGGCGCTGATAGTATTCTCATCAATCACCGTGTATTGAAAATTCGAGTTATAATTATCATTACTAATTTTCAAAGAAATTTTAATATTAGAATTCAGTTTAAAATAATATGTACCTGAGGTAGCAGGTATAAACTTAAATAAATCAGTATCACCGCTATAATTAATTGCAGCATTATTATCTCCTATTTTTACAATTGAGCCATACGTTTCATCCAGAATTGGTCCATTGACATAAATGCTGTAATTCGCGGGACTAAAGGAGGAGGAGGAGTATGACATCGATATATTAATATAGTAAGTTTGATTTGCAGCAAGGTAATAATAAGGCTTTGTAGTATCTGAAGTAAATGAACTTGAGCTTACCTGTGTGTAATTTTCATCATATAGGCTAAAACGAAAGTTGGATGAACCTGGAGCAGAAATATAATAATAACCTTTTGCTCCGGTAGTAAAGCTAAATGAATCACAGTCATTTGGGTAATCAAATTTACCTGTAACAGTTTTTCCGAGTTCTATTTTTCTCGCATAGCTGGGTGTGCCGCCGTAATCATCAATGATAGGTCCCTTTAATAAAATCGAATAATTGAATAGTGTTGAATAATCACCACTTTTAATATCGATAAAATAAATATTGTTTTTTGTTAACGAAAAATAAGCTTTTTGAATACTTGAATTATCGAAACTAACATTAATGGAATTCCCATTTGCATCCATTATATTTACACTATGATCGATGTTCGTATAATAGTCAGACCCATATATGTTGGATTTATTATAGCAGTCAATGTAATATACTCCGGTATCGGAAGGTTTGAAGCTGAAATAGTCATTGTCATTAAAATAATCTATGCTACCTTTGACTTCCTCATTTAATTTAATTTCATGAGCAAGTTCTATACTATTTCCATAGTCATCTTCAATTGGTCCTTTTATCGTGAAAGAATATTCAGATATTGCGTAATAATCAGTGCTTGTAATATATATATAATATGTAGTATCCTTTTTCAGAGTAAAATAAGCTTTTTTATTAGTACTAGTGTCATAATTTACATTAATCTGGTTACCATTTGAATCAACTACCTTCACCATTCTACTGATATATTGGGAATAATAACTGGTTGCGACAGAAAAATCATCAATATAATATATGCCGGCAACTGAAGGCTTAAAGCTAAAATAGTCCTTATCACCGCTAAAGCCTGCAAACCCTTTAATTGAGTCATCCAATTGGATTTCCGTAGCCGTTTCCTTGGTATCACCATAATCATCAGTAAGTGGTTCTTTCAATATATAAGAATAATTTAATGTCTCCGTATTCGAATAATAGCTATTATTTATAAACGATATATAATAATTTTCATCCTTGAGCACTGGAAAATATGCCTTTGAATTTAAACGGTAAACACTAACTCCATTACCATACGAGTCATATATAGTCATGTTGCTAATTAATGACATATTATTGTAATCAGAAGTAAAATTGTCAATATAATAATATCCGTCAACCTTTGGTTTGAAGCTAAAGAAGTCAACATCATAATAGTAATCAGCGCTGCATTGAATTTGAGTGTCTGGTTGGATTTCCTTAGCGTTCTCTTTTGTATTGCCAGCATCATCCTTTATGGGGCCATGAACAGAAAAAGAGTAATCAAATAATCTATTCAAGTTAATATTAGTTATACGAATATAATATGTTGTACCCTTAAAAAAACTAAAATGAGCCTTATTACTGTTGTAATAACAAACATCTATAGGTTTATAAACTGAGTCAACAACTGTTAATACTGAGCTTAAATCTGAATAATTACCACTTGAATTTGTCATTGAAAAATCATCAATACAGTATGTACCGTCAACTGAAGGGGTCATGCTAAAGTAGTCTACATCAATCATATAGTTTAAATTGCCGCTTATCTTCTCGTCCAATTTAACTTTTTTTGCATCTTCAAATGTATTCCCGTTATCGTCAATAATAGGCCCTTGTATGGAAAAAGAATAGTTGCATAATGAATAATAATTATTGTTAGATATGCAAATATAATATGTTTTATCCTTAGAGAGATTAAAATATGCCCCTACGATATTGTCATAATATATTTTTATAAGATTATTATCAGAGTCAAAAATACTTAAAGCATTGCTTAAACTTGGGTTATAACTGTTATTAGCCTTTCCTATAAAATCTTTTATTGAATATATTCCTTCAGTCGAAGGTCTAAAGCTAAAAAAGTCGCTGTCATAATAATAGTTTAATTCACCGCTAACTTGATTATCCAACAATATCTTGTGTGACGTCTCTAATGTATTTCCATAGTCATCCTCAATTGGTCCTTTAATTTGAAAATCATAAGTGTAAAAGTCGCTATAAAAATAATTATTATTTCTGCTCAACTTCAAATAGTAGGTCTGATTGGCATTTAAGCTTGTATAATTTTGGGAAACTTCAATTGGGGAACCCTTTTCATCATATAAATTGATTGAAAAATTATAATTCGTAGAGTAAATGTTGTAAATCGCAGTCTTTTCAGGCGTAAACTTAAAGAAATCGACATCGCTATTATTAATAAAGTTACCAGTAATTCCTTGCCCGATAAAGATTTCAGCAGCATTTTTTAGATTATCACTATAGTCATCAATCATCATGATGGTTTTAAAGGTATAGTCAACAGAACCATATTGATGCGCGCTTGAAAGCTTAATGTAATACTTAGAATCTTTGGCAGCATGAAAGCTTAGATTAAAACTGCCACTGCCATCGTATTCCTGGCTAACTATTTGTGTTTCATTTTTATCTGATACTATTCCCAAAGTACAATTATTACAAGAAATTTGAATAATAATATCTACATCTATATAGGATGAGTAGCAAAAAACATCCACCAAATCCGAGTTATTCACATTACCTGAAACAGTGGTATTACCATAAAGAGCAAAAGCTTTTTCAATAGTGTTTCCATAGTCATTTGTTTCTTGATATACAGATGAGATTACCGAAGCTGGTGTTGAAGTCACTTTTGGTGTTGGCGTTATAGTTGGTGTCGGCGTTATAATTGTTGTGGACGTTATAGGTGTAGGCGTACATTCAAGAGTTGAATATACTATTTCAGTAACAGTTGGAGTGCTTGATGTTTGAGAGTATGTTGCTTCTGATACAGATAGTTTTTGCAGCAATTTTTGCGAGCCTAGTTGCTCTAGTGTATTATCAGCAAAGCTCAAATTGAAGTTCATAACAAATACACAAATTAATACAAAAACACTTAGTTCTTTCTTAATTCTTATCATTTAGTTCTCCCCTTTTCAAAAAATTCAAATCAAAGGTAAATTTTAAATTTGCGCCCATTTTTTATTAATAATAGATTAACATAAAAACATATAAATATCAATAATCACCCAGTTCATAGAAGCTTAAATATTGAGATGCCTTAGCAGCAGAAGCTATTCCAATTTCCTAACTCCTTGTGGTAATCGATAGATGATAGAATGTTTTCGTTCTGTTTGGAAACAAGCTTTGTTATTTATGCATGTATATATCTAAAAAGGTATTTTTGTATTTGTACTTATTAAACTAGATGTATAAAGAAAAAAGTCTTTCAGAAAACTCGTTTAGCAGTTTCCAAAAGACTTCTTAACCTTATTTTATTTATACATTGATATTTAATATTATTAATATTTCATTAACACCTATAATGGCATTGTTTCATAAAAATTTTGATTACCCGATATTCAATTTTCATCTATAAATATATTACTTTAAGCCTTAGTCTTGCCAAAGTTTTGTGCTACTATAATGACATCAGACATATTAACACATTTGTCTTCGTTCAAGTCACATTTGCTATTAAATCCAACATCGCCTTGTAAAAGGTTAAAAGAGCCTGCTATTAAAACAACATCAGCCATGTTAACTGTGTCATCGCCATTTATATCTCCGATAATCTGTGTTGGTGTTGCAGTTGGCGCTTTAGTTTCAGTTGGCGTTATTGTTGTAGTTGGTTTAGGCGTGGTAACAACTCCTATTATTGTTGCGGCAGATCCGTTTATTATAATGCTTGAAGGTTTATTATTTGCGCCGCTATAAGAAACGTTAAAGCCTAATGTGACGACACCTCCATTTGCCGATATCTTGCTT
>JAUZPS010000539.1 GCA_030705945.1 Bacillota bacterium | reverse complement strand
TATTTTGTGATAGGCAAATGTAAAAGATTAATTGCTTTTTATATAGTATCAAAAAAACTTAGCAACTGGTCGTTTCAAAAACTTGATATAATGGGTTTTCGTCATATAAACTTGAACAAGGAATTTTTTGAAACGCCCTTATCTATATATTTAAGAATAAGTAAAATATACCTTGCGCTGTAAACTTTCACCGATGTGTTAGTTTTTTGAGTCGGCAACACACCATTAAGTTCGTAAGATATAGATTACTTATTGGTTAAGTCAGTATCAAAAAGAAAACTTGTTATATTATTTATATATTTTGCAATAAACAATTTACATCCATTTTTTATATTGCAAAATATATACATTGATTCATAAGTTGCGAAAAGTTCAGCTTTGATAGTAAAATGCAGATGTATTAACTGCATTTTTAATGTAAAATCTTTTTCGTAACTTATTTATATTAGAATCAATTAATCTTTTACATTTATCTATCGCAAAATACCGTTAAAACCGTTCGTTATTTTGCTCTGCTAAATGTAAGTTTAATAATGTCTTAATATAGAATATGATTAGATAATAATACTACCCTAATAAAATGTCAACTTAAATAATAATATGTGTAAAATCTATAATTTTTTTCATTTCATCCTACATTTCAAGCCCAATATTTATCTCAATCTTTCCACTACTTAAAACGTGCGTGTCTATTTTATCTCTAGATATATAATATTATCGTCCCTTATTAAAATTTATTTAATGTTTTAGGTCGTTTCAAAAAATTCCTTGTTCAAGTTTATATGACGAAAACCCATTATATCAAGTTTTTGAAATGACCAGTTGCTAGGTTTTTTTGATACTACCTTATTGGATGTTTTCTAAGATTAAATGATTTATAGCGTAAATTGCCTGATTCTAGGCAGCAGAATATTTTTTAGAGATTTTGAGAAACTAAAATGTAGAGCTTATATTATAGATAAAATATGGAGGAGAATTAATATGGAAACCGTAAACCTTAACATACCATCCTTATCCTGCAGTTCATGTTCAAACAAAATAACCGAGGGTATTAAAACATTAAAGGGAGTAAGCAATGTTAATGCTGATATAAAATCACAAATGGTTACAATAGATTATAATCCAGATATCATTCAGACAAAAGAAATTAAGCAACAAATTTCCCAAATGGGGTTTGAAGTTTTTCAATGATGAGTTTTTTGAATATATGAAATAATATATTTTAATTTTTGAACAATAACTTTAAATTTAATAAGAGCGTTTCAAAAACTTTATGTAACAGGTTTTGTATGATGAAAACCTGTTTTACCAAGCTTTTGAAACGCCCATTTGCTTAGTTTTCTTTGATGCTGCCTAACTCAACTTTTCTACTATCTTAGATTCTTAAATGATTTTACTATGGCTTCCTTTTGATTTTCAATGTGAGCATAAGCAGCTTTTTTAGCCCTATTGGGATCTCGCTCAGTGATTGCTTCAATTATTTCCAAATGCTCCTTCACCAATTCATGTGAACTGCTGTAATCCTTCATATAGATAATTCTGAACCTGTGTACCTGTTCTCTTAAGTTACTAACTATTTGTATGAGCTTATCATTTCTTGAAGATTTATAAATAATTTCGTGAAACTCGACATCTCTTTTTATTAGATCCTGTAAGACATCCTCTTCAATATTTCTGGCAAATTGAGCATGCACATTTTTTAATTCTTTAAGTTCATCTTCCCTTATCCTTACAGCAGATAGCGCTGCCGCCTCTCCATCAAGCGAAGCTCTTACTTCAAGCACGTCCATTATATCCTTAACAGACAAACTTGCAACGTTCGCGCCTTTCCTCGCTGTCATCACAACCCAACCCTCAAGCTCCAGTTTTCTGATAGCTTCTCTTACAGGAGTTCTGCTGACACCCATTTTTTCTGCCAGTTGAACCTCCATCAATCTCTCTCCAGGTTTCAATTCTCCCGCTATTATTGCCTCTCTGAGTGTATCAAAGATCACGTCCCTCAGCGGCTTATAGTCGTTTAAATTTATTTTTGACAACTTTCCCTGCATACTAGAACATCCCCTCATTTATAGTTTGTGTCAGAAAGCAGTCCCATCTATCACTTTTTAAAAAATTCATTGCATTTTCAGCAGAAAACTTGTCCTTAAATATTCCAAAAACAGTTGGCCCACTGCCACTCATCATACTTCCTAGCGCGCCTGAATTTATCATCTTGCTTTTAATCTCTCCAATAATGCTGAATTTCTTCTTAGTAACTGTTTCCAATACATTTTTCATGTTATGGGCTATTACTTCTAAATTTTTAGCTTTTATTGCCTCCATTATCAGTTCTGTATCAGGTCTTTCGTAAATACTTTCAAGATTTAAGTTTTTATAAACATAAGCGGTCGAAACTCCTATTTTGGGTTTAACCAGAATAATATTTATACCGTTTAATGGTTCGAGATCAGTTAATATATCGCCTATTCCTTCAGCTAGCATCGTTCCTCCTCTTATACAGTAGGGAACGTCAGCTCCGATTTTTTTACCAAGAGCCATTAGCTTATCTTGTTGAATTCCAAGTTCAAATATATTATTCATTCCATTCAAAACAGCAGCCGCATTCGAACTTCCACCCGCGAGGCCTGCTGCAACTGGAATTTTTTTTTCTATAGTTATCTTAATTCCATTCTTTATACTAAACTCATCCATAATAAGTTTTGCGGCTTTATATGCGATGTTACCTTCCCCTTCAGGAATAAATCTGCTATTACAATCCACTTCAATTCCATTACTGATTTTCTCCAGACAAACAGAATCATGAAGCTCCAATGTCTGCATTATCATTTTTAAGTCATGATAACCATCTTCTCTTTTTCTTAAAACATCAAGAGATAAGTTAACTTTTGCTCTGGCTTTTAACTGAATTTTATCCATAAATTCCTCTTTTTCTTTATATTACAAGCCACTGATATTAGCTAAAGTAAATACTTGGAACAATAGCTATCCATATATCTTTCAAAAATTACTCAATATTAGTATTATATACAATATACAATTTCTTTTCAACAAAAAGCGCCTGAATCAACATTTCAGACACTTAAGTTACTAAGGGCGTTTCAAAAAACTCCTTCTTCATGTTTTTTATGATGAAAACCCACTATATTAAGTTTTTGAAACGCCCAGTTAACCCATCTATTTTTTTGGTACTGACTAAATTAAAATCATTCTATATAAGTTGCGAAAAAGATTCTACATTAAAATGCAGTTAATACGTCTGCATTTTACTATCAAAGCTGAACTTTTCGCAACTTATGAATCAAGGTATATATTTTGCAATATAAAAAGTGGATGTAAAATGTTTATTGCAAAATATATAACTAAATTATAATCATTCTAAACCTCGTATTTATCTGGGCGAAATAACGAAGCCTCTACGGCGTTAAACTATATAAAAAGCACTATTAATCTTACATTTGACAGAGCAAAATAACGAACGCTTTAACGTTATTTTGTGATAGGCAAATGTAAGATTAATTGCTTTTTAT
>JAUZPS010000538.1 GCA_030705945.1 Bacillota bacterium | reverse complement strand
TATCATTTGTGTCATCAAAGTTTACCGCCACCTTCGACATCCAACCAAACAGATTATAGCAGAACTTGTAATCCTCAACCGCCTTGCCGCCTGATCTTACAACATGCTTGGTTATTCCGCATCCAATGTCATTGGTAGTGATAACTATTCTTCCTGCTGGTCCGTTAGTTCCAGCAACATTTCTTACAGCCATATTCGGATATAATTTCCCGTTGTTGGGCTCCTGTACATTAAGAATTACTTCGTCCGTCGGAAGCAGGCTTGAAATGTATCTATTGTCGTCATTTAACCATTCTTCGCCGTCACCGAGCATCGAAATTTCGCTTTTCTTGTTCATAAGTCCAGGCGCCACTGAACGAGCTGCTTTTTCAGGATCAATTGTAAAAATATTATCAAAGAGGGGATGCATTTTTCCGTCATTTACAACCGGAATCTGAGCATATTTATAATTGTTTCCGGGATGGATCGAAACAAATCCAACTTCGTCTGTAAAGCCTTCTCCAGCTTTTATTTCCAATCCCAGACAGTTTTCCCACCACAGCTGACCACCTGCATTGAGGTATGCTTTTACTTTATTTTGAACATCTGTGGAATAAGTTATTTTTCCATGTGAAGTCTGGAATAGGATATCATAGCTCTTTGCAATTTTTTCCGGTGTCAGATTTGGGTCATCTAAAGATACTTCCCAATACTTAAATAATTTTGATTTGGTAATATTCTCAGAATACCCTACAACACCGGTATTTGTAATATCTGCTTCAAGGTCTGTCTGCGCCCTAGCTATACTCTTCAAATCCTTATAATATGTTGACGGATCCCAGTAAATAGGTGTCTGGGATGAAGTCTGAGGAGCGTTGGGCATTTTAGCGCTGTTGTACTTGGCAGTATCCGCAAAATCATACTTGTTATATGCTGGCGGGTATGGATTTACAAGAACCCAGTCCATTGGTTTGTTTATGTTTCTGTCTAAAAGTTCCATGATAGTAAAGTCAGGATTTGGGTCATCAACCTGCTTGTTGTTGATTGAATCCCATGCAGGAGCAGGTAGTGTAAGAATACCTACATTAACATTTCTCTTCCTTGCGGTTATTCTTGGAACCTGAATAGTTTTGCCCTGATCCGGTTTTATAAAGTTATTTTCATTCTGATTTAAAGCGTTATATATAAATGAAGCCGCCTCTGCCCTGTTGACAGGGTTTTTAGGATTGAGATTGCCGTTTTGATCGCCCTTCATAAGCGATTTTTCAAGCGCAAGCTCAATAAAATACCTGAATGAGTCGGTTATTTTGCTGTAATCCTTATCTCTATAGTTATTTAATTTTGCGCCCGGTTCGCGGTCCGGATCAAGAACAAAAACCTTTCCGTCCTTATTATAATCTAGACGTCTTGCCCCAATTATAGCCATGGCAAACTCTTCGCGACGCACTTTTTTATTTGCTTCATAATCTTTTGCGCTAAAAGCTTTGCGAGTATTAATGTCATACTTTTGCATTTTTTCTTTAAAGAAATAGTTGTAGTAGGACTTCATATACTGATACGCCCAGAAATCTGTCGGAACGTCAGACATATTACTGTAGTCTTCAGGTCTGAAGGAAGTATCGTTTTGAGCAATTGAACGCTTCATGACATTAAACATCATATAAGCAACATGTTCTCCAATAATCGGTTCAGATGGCTTATATGTATTATTGCCCTTTCCGAAAATTATCCCTTTGCTCGCAAGTTCCATAACCTGTATATAGAACCAGTCAGATAATTTGACGTCATTAAAAGCTTTTGAGTACTTTACTCTGTTGATCTGAATGCCGGCAACAGAAGCCATTCCACGTTTTGTAACACAATCAATCACAAGCTTGCCGTCATCTAAAACCTTAGTAAGATAAGGCCCTTTCTTCTCCCATCTTAAGCCCGACTTCTGACTGTCAACCGTATCGGCTTTTGTTCCGTTTAATACGATATCAAATACTTGTTTATTTTCCTTCAAAACATCTGATGTATAAAGATACACCTCATACACGCTATTTTTTTCTACAGGGAGCGCGAACTCAAGATTATAGCCCTTTGTGCTGGTATTTACAAGCTTTGAAAGGTTATCCTCAAGTTGAGGTATTGTATCGTCATTAGGATCGAAAGCAAACCAGTCAAGGCTGTTTAATGCTCCGCTATTGGAACTGTCAACCAAATACAAATCATGTATTCCAGTTACCTTATAACCAAGATTGCTTATAACGCAACCTATTTCGTTAGTCGTACTGCTTGTATTAATAGAACCTATTGTAGTACCGTTTATACCATCTACTTTTATATCAATTGTACCATTAACCGAATTTATCATGCGAGCCTTAAATCTCACTGGCCCTTCAACGCCAAAATCCAGAGAACTATAACGGTAGTAATTGCTGTTAGCTTCATCATAGCTTTTTGCTTTAATTGGATCAAATACTCCTTTGGTAAACTTAAACCAATTTATATTACAGATTCCATTATCTCTCTCGCCCACAAACACAAGGAAAACCTTATGCAAACCTTCAATGCTTCCTGTAAGGCCGCAATTTACGTCTACATATTTCTGGTAGCCTCCTGTGTTAGTGACGCTGCATTTCCCAACCAGATCTCCGCCTACATGATCAAGTCTTATTTCAATACTTCCACCTTCTGTTTCCGTAGAAACACGCGCAACAAAACCCATTGTTCCTTTTGGGAAATATATGTAGTCATACCCCGCATAATCACCATTACCTATATAACCTAGGTCCTGGCCACCATTAGTATCCTGGCAGTTTTCAACTGTCAGACCGTTATTATCTACCAAGGTCTCAGCTTCAATCTTACTTAACGCATTAACCTTTGAGCCTTGCGCATCAGTCGAGAATTGAGGTTCCTTAGCCATAACAGTGAAGTTGTTCACCGAATTCTGTCTTGTAAATGTTGTTCCTTCATAGGTTACATCATCTGTACCGGAAACATTGATGCTCGTAAGAGGCGATACTGCCTTAGTACAATATGGAGTAACAGTAGTTGAAGCTGTGTCCGCAAAACTGAATACCGGACAGCTGATGACGAGAAATGCAGCTAGGGTGACCAGTGAAATGCATTTTTTTATACTCGTACTGCTCATTAAAAATAACCTCCCCATTATTATATAAATTTAAAGCCAAACAGCTTTATTAACTGTCTAATCATTTTATCAAATCCGGGAGATTTATTAAAGGACAATTTTAACATTTTTCTATAGGGGCGTTTCAAAAATTCCTTGTTCAAGTTTATATGATGGAAACCCATTATATCAAGTTTTTGAAACGACCAGTTGCTAAGTTTTTTTTGATACTACCTAGACTGATTTTGCTAAAAGCTAATACGTTAAAAGCATAATTGATTTTAATGTAATTTGAATTTGTCATGTTATTGGAAATACTTTTATGGTATTATAATAATATAAATTTTAATTGGAGATTAAGGTAAAATCTTTTTCACAACTTATGTATATATTTTGCAATAAACATTTTACATCCATTTTTTATATTGCAAAATATATACCTT
>JAUZPS010000537.1 GCA_030705945.1 Bacillota bacterium | reverse complement strand
AAGCAATTAATCTTTTACATTTGCCTATCGCAAAATAACGTTAAAGCGTTCGTTATTTTGCTCCGTCAAATGTAAGATTAATAGTGCTTTTTATATAGCTTCATCAAAAATTGCAGAAAATGATAGTAAATTGGATATTAAAAATTTGTTCGATACTTATTTAGGCGGTGTCTACTAAACAATGTCATCAAAAAATATAATTGAAGTAAACAATTTAAGCAAATCTTTTGGAAAAAGGAAAGTTATTGACGATATTGGGTTTTCTGTTAAAGAGGGTGATATCTATGGATTTCTTGGGCAGAACGGCTCGGGAAAAACAACAACCATACGTATGCTCTTAAATCTTATACACCCTGATACGGGTGAGATTAAGCTAAATTCCTTCGACCTTAAAAAAGATTTCTTTAATGCTATAAAAGAAGTAGGCGCGGTAGTGGAAATTCCTAAATTTTATTCATACCTGTCTGGGCGCAAGAATCTTCTTTTGATTGCAAACCTGATACATGGAATAGATGACTTCAGAGTGAATGAAGTCTTAGAGATGGTTGGTTTAATAAATCGTTCGGATGAGAAGGTTAAGACTTATTCTTTAGGTATGATGCAAAGATTAGGTATCGCAAATGCCTTACTAAGTAACCCCAAATTAGTGATACTTGATGAACCAACAAATGGGCTTGATCCGCAAGGAATGAAAGAGATAAGGAATATTATTCTTAACCTTGCTTCGGAAAAGAATATTACATTTTTCATTTCAACACACATGTTACATGAAGTTGAACAAATATGCAACAAAGTGGCCATTCTTCATCAAGGTAAGATAATTACTGAGGGTCTGGTTAATGAGCTTCTTAACATCGACCTTGAAAGTGTTGAAATACATACTCCTCATTTCAATAAAGTGATTGATCTAACAAAGAATCTAAAGTATATTAGGTCTGTAGAGAGATTTGAGAAAGGGGTCAAGTTGAAACTTGAGCGAGGTTTTTGCGCTGAACTTAATAGATTCCTGATTTCAAATAACATTGATGTGGAATATATTATTCCCCGAACACAATCTTTAGAGTCTTATTTTATAAATATGACAGGAGGGGATAATAACCTTGCTTAAGATCTTAAGTAACGAAGTTTACAAACTGGTTATCCGTAAAAAGCTATATATCTTTATTGGTTTATTATTTGTTTTAGCGGTATTTTATGTTATAAATGTACCAAGAACCAATGAATTGCTAAGCGCCGCTAATATTGCGGAGATTAATGCGCAGACCTTCCCGATCGAATTGCTTGATGAGCTTGCTGGGTTTATTTTACCTATTTTTATGATTATATTCACAGCAGAGATTATCTCTGGTGAATATAAAGATGGAACTTTAAAGTTGCCGCTTTTGCGACAGGTTTCACGTATCAGGTTGTTTTTAGCCAAGATAGGTTCTCTTGCGGTGGTATTGAGTATTATTTTAATCTCAATAATGTTATTTGGATACATGTTAGGCGCATTCAATTTAGTCTGGGGAGATAAATTCATTTTTAAAGGCATAGTCCTTTCAACAGGAAAAGGTATTTTATTTACAATCCTGATATACTTTTTAACTATGCTTCCACTGCTTGCTTTTAGCGCTATAATTTCTTTTTTTGCTGTCATCATAAACAACGAGGGTACAGTAGTTGGTCTAGGGATCGGCCTCCTTATAATATCGATGATAGCCGGTTCAATATTTGATAAAATATCATTACTTCTACCTAAGAATTATTTTAGTCTATACGATGTTCTAGCTTCAGGCGCAAATCTTAGAGAAGCAACAGTAAGCTATACATTTAATCTGATATACGGCATTGTTTTCTTTGCCTTAAGTCTATATATCTTCAAATGTAAGGATATTTTATCATAGCCTCTTACTCTAACACAGAATATTTAACTACTGTACACAATATGGTATAATTGGTTAAATATACAGTAGAGCTAGCAGCATATCTAAGGAAAGGGTAAAATGCATAAATTAGTGAAGGTTACTAGGGTTTTGGGAGTTTTAATAGGTATAGGTTTTGCAGTTCTTTCTTTTGTTGCAATACTAGCAGGGATTTTTGATAAATCCCTTTTTAATATGATTGATGAGCCTAGTTTTAAGGAGAAATCCTTACCGATTATCATTCGTCTATTTGAATATATTCTTTTACTGCCTTATGGCGTAATATTAATATTACCATATTCAAGAATAAAGAAAATTCATATCTTTCCACGAATAGCTATCTTTCTCTATATGATTGTCAATATTGTTTATTGGAATGTACATGCTGTTGGAACTATAATCTTGAAAAATAATTTATATAGTTCTGATGACATATTTCACTTTTTAATTTCGTTTATTGAGGACTCCATATTGATATTAAATTTATGTATCTTTTTTAATACAGCATTAAGAAATGAAATAAAACCAGCTAAAGCCAGAAAGACTATATTATACATAAGTTTAGTTCTCACTGGAGTCATAATTATTACTTGTTATTCGCCCAAACTGTCTATCAGAAAACATTTATTTTTCACTGACCCTATTCAATGTTGGACGTGTAAAATAAAGAAATCAGATTTTATTGATAAAGATTATGGACAGCAGTATACAATAGAAGGAATTTATGATGAATTAGGTATAGATGTTCGCTTTGCATATGTTAAAAGGAATTCACTTGGCTGGTATTATTGGACTAGTGGAGGATCAGGACCGTAAATTGAAGAGTATAGCCTAAAGAATTAAAATACAGGAGAAATTTATTTTGTTTTAAATTGTTACTGCATAAGTAGTAAAATGCTATTATTTATTACTTATATAATATAGAAATTTAATAAATATTTAATTGAAACTTGTAAAAACATAACCCAACACCTGAAGGTGTTATTTTTTTGCAAAAAAACAGAAAGGATTAGGTGATTATTATGGATTGGAAAACAAGATTTAAAAACAAAACATTCTTAGTTTCGTTGATTTCAGCGCTTATGATTGCAGCACAGTTGATACTTCAACCATTCAACATCAAAATTGAAAACGACGATATCAGTACTGCTTTAAATGGGATTCTAACTGTGTTAGCTATACTGGGAATAGTTGTGGATCCGACAACGCCAGGCTTAACTGATAGATTGAAGAGAGCAAATATGCCAACGCGACAGTATAAACTTAAAAGAGACGTTCAAGATACCCGAGATTTAAAGTTTGTTCATTATGTTTCGGCAGCTCCTTCGGTTGATCTTAGACCAGGCATGCCGCCCATTGATGACCAAGGGGATCTAGGGAGCTGCAGCGCTAATGCGCTTATAGGAATTATGGGATATCTGATGTTAAAGGCTAAAGTCCCGTTCGTTAAACTGTCAAGGCTCTATGCCTATTATAAAGAAAGAGCTTTAGACGGAAATATTAATGAAGATTGTGGATCAACCGTAAGAAATGAATGTAAGGTAGCTTCAAAAGGCATTTGTGAAGAAAAAGTTTGGCCATACGTTATCTCGAAATTTGCTGTTACTCCAAGTCCTGAGTCTGACGAAAATGCAATTT
>JAUZPS010000536.1 GCA_030705945.1 Bacillota bacterium | reverse complement strand
TCTGACAGCCAAAGGATTGTAGGAATACTTTTTTCTTCCTGCCATAATTTGTTTCATCGCTGGCATTAATCTCTTTTATGTCATTCATAAATTTATACTGTAATGCTATTTCTTCCGGAGCGACTTGTATATTGCCCCTGTCCTTACTATTTTCCAATTAAAAAATCCTCCGATTCCATATCCTTTATAGATTAAAATAAATTAATCTTTTACATTTATTATATAAGAACATTGCCATGGAGCATCATATTCTTGTACACGCCAAGCATAGCAGCCCCTATAACGACCGATGCGCTTCCTGTCTGAGCAAGTTTGAAATCAGTCTGACGCACTTCCTGACAGTAAGTCTTGCTGCTAACAAGTTCTTTAAGCGGCTTCAAGAAATATTCTCCTTCTTTAGCAATTTCTCCCCCGATTACTATTACCTCAGGCTGCAGAATATTTATTATATTTACTATTCCTTCGGACAGATAGAATAAGTACTGGGTAATAACATCTTTTGCAGTCTGATCTCCCTTTTTTGCGCAATCAAAAATGATAGTTTCAGTAAATTTTGTATAGTCTTTATTTGTAACTTGATTTAGCGTAGATTCCGGACACTTCTCTGCAGCTTCTGCCGCTTGCTTTATAAGAGCGGTAGCAGACGCGTATGCTTCCCAGCAACCGTTTCTGCCGCAGGTGCACTTATTTCCATTAAAACTGACAACCATATGTCCAAGTTCAGCTCCGGCATAGTTAAATCCACTGTATATTTTATTATTTATTATAATTCCTCCGCCTATACCTGTTCCAATTCTTACGGTGACAGAACAGTCTATATCCTCAGCTGCTCCGGCAACACTTTCTGCAAGAGCGGCGCAGTTTGCGTCATTTTCTACATAAACCGGAAGATTTATATACTTTTCAAGCTCAGTTCTTATTGGCGTATTATGGAAATTTAAGGTGTAGTTTCTGACTATAGTTCCATTTTTGGCATTTGGCGTACCAGGACATCCAACACCAATGTATTTCACATATTTTTTATCTATATCTTCTTGATCAAGGGTATTAATAACAAGTTTGCCAATGTCTTCAACAATCTGGTTGTATGGTCTATCCTTTAATGTCGGTATAGATTCTTTTCGGATCAACTTTCCATATTTATCGACAACGCCTACAACGATATTCTTTACACCAAGTTCAACTCCAACAAAATATTTCATAATGTAGCCTCCTAAAATAAAACTATTTAATATAATTTTTGTGAGTTTTTATGCATTTTTGTTTTACCTATACCTATCTCTTTGTTAGCTGTTCATTTCACTATGAAAACTTACTGGTGTTATTTTATTTTAAGCTTTTCTTATGCTCGAAATTTGAGTAATTTTAATGTAATATGTATTGCTAATATTTTTATTTATCATTCCTTATGATATAATACTAGTTTTCGTAATACAATACAATACAATAAAAATTTTGCATAAATCAACAATAATTTTTTATATTAAATATTTTATCACAACTTCAATAATTGTCGAGTTTTATACAATTCTATACACCCTGCAACTTATGAATCAAGGTATTTATTTTGCAATATAAAAATTGGATGTAAAATGTTTATTGCAAAATATATAGAAAAAAATAAATTCAATCTTTATTAACAATTTATCTCTTTTCATTATTCTATGATTATTGTAAAATGTAAATTATGAACGTATTATTTAAATCAGTAAATATTTATAGTTATTTGTCGAAACATATATAAGTTGCGAAAAAAATTTTACATAAAAAATGCAGTTATATAAAAAGCAATTAATCTTTTACATTTGCCTATCACAAAATAACGTTAAAGCGTTCGTTATTTTGCTCCGTCAAATGTAAGATTAATAGTGCTTTTTATATACATTAAGATAAATTGGGGGCAATAATAAATGAACAGGTTTTTAAAATCCGCAAGCATAATTATTTTAGCAGCAGCGCTCTTGACATCTTGTAACAACAATAATTCTCAGAACAATCCTTCACCAACTGCCGCAAGTTCTGTAACTACTACGGCATCTCCAGCCGCTTCTGAGACTTCTGCCTCTCCGGAAAGTTCTTCAACAGCGTCTGCAACATCAAATCCTGATGGTAAAAAAGTAACACCTGGATCTATCAATAAGTTTTCTGATTTATTTTCTGTTGAACACGCGCTCAATCTTAAAAAATCCTCCGACAGTAGCTTTTTTAGCGTGTCTCAAGTACTATTATATAGTATAGCGGATCTTCTCGGAAAAGCTGAATTACTTGATACTTCAACACCTGAGGGAAAAAGCGTTATAAGCAGGTTTGACAAGAAAAAGTACGATTATGTTCTGCAATTTGACGGCGCTAAACCTATAATGGTTTCAATAAAAGATAACTTGGTATATTTTGACGGAGAGAACGAAGTCTATCAATTATGGGCTGACAGTAAGAATTTATGGGAGAACATCACTTTTGATACTGCTAAAAAAACTGCTGATATTAAGGATAAAGGTCTTGAAATCCAACAAAAATCTTTTGACGCGGATATAAACAGCGATGGGAAAATTGAAAAAGTAAGTCTTATCTATAAAGCTGGAAAGGGTCTGGACTTTAAAGGAGACCTGATCTTAAGAGTAGCAAACAGTGATGCTGTTGTTCTGAAACAAACTCAATGGCAAATTAATCCATCACGTACGATAAGTCAGCCACCTACTGTTTTCTTTATGCCTCAGAAGGATAGCAAAAATAAAATTATCATTGTTACTTTAACATGGTTTACTGGCTCAACTGAAGCATCCGGAGACGTATTTGCTTATATATATAAAAACGGCAAAGTTTCCGATTTGGAATTAAAAGCTCCTGAAACGTTATTTAAATATTCAGGTGGCAACACAGTAAAAATAGAATTCCCTGAAACGAAATCATATCAGGTTGTTAAGTTTGACGCTACAGGATATTCAAAGTTAATTGAACAAGGCAAAACCTTAAACGATTTATTTAAAGATTCTAAAGCTTTTACCAACAATCCTTTATACTTTAAACTTGAAGACTATGATGGTGACGGCTCGATGGAATTGTGCAGCATGTCGACTCTTATGTTTGAATCCCTTGGAAGGATGAGTATGGGCTTCCAGTACACTTTCTACAAAGGAAGCATTGATCAGTTAAAACCGGCTAAAGTTATAATTGCGCCTCCGTTCATTGATAAAGACAAAGATATACAGGTAGAAAGATATATAATGAGCCTCATATTTGATTATAAGCACTTGACAATAATAAACAATACTATTAAGGATTCGTGGTATAAACCTTCAAATCAGTTTAAAAAGGAAGAAATAATGAACGGAATAACAAGGCTTATAAATGATAAAAAGCTTTATATGAAGGGTAATATTGTATATGTGAATGTAGGCTAGATATTTAATATATAAGTTACGAAAAAGATTTTACATTAAAATGCAGTTAATGCGTCTGCATTTTTCTATCAAAGATGAACTTTTCGTAACTTATGAAACAAGGTATATATTTTGCAATATAAAAAATAGATGTAAAATGTTTATTGC
>JAUZPS010000535.1 GCA_030705945.1 Bacillota bacterium | reverse complement strand
GTCTGCATTTTTCTATCAAAGATGAACTTTTCGTAACTTATGAAGCAATGTATATATTTTGCAATATAAAAAATATATTTAAAATGTTTATCACGAAACATCTATAAAATTAGTTTTATGCTATGATTATCTTTAAAGCGGCTTCAGGCAGCAATTTCCTCGACAGAAAAACACGCTAAAATCATTTTCGTAATTAAAATAAAAAATTATCTTTTATATGTTTAATAAAAATGGTATTATATATAATAACAGTTCTTTTTCAATCCTTTACTTTTTCAATTTGCCTTGACATTTCCAAGTTTATGATTACAACCAAATTTTGTGGGTATTATTTTATTAAGTATTGGGAAATACAAATCTATAATGATTGGGGTTAGTAAAATGAGTGAAATTAAAAAGTATGGAGCATTCAATTTACTCCCGGGAAAACCAATTCCTTTTGGAGCGACAGTAATTCCTGATTATGGCGTGAATTTTTCTGTTTACTCTCTTTATGCTGTTTCTTGCGAATTAGTATTGTATAAGAAAAAAGAAAAGGACCCTTTTGCTATTATTCCTTTTCCTAATGAGTATAAGGTTGGCAATGTCTTTAACATGACAATTCAGAATCTGGATTATTCAAACATTGAGTATGGCTATAGAATAGACGGACCAAACAGCCCAAAGGAAGGTCATTGGTTTGACCCGACAAAGGTTATGTTAGATCCTTACGCTAAGGTTGTAAGCGGACGCGATGTATGGGGAGATGAACCTGACTGGAGCGATCCATACCAGCACAGGGGCCAGGTATATATTGAAGATAATTATAACTGGGAAAGTGACAGGCAGCTAAACACCCCCATTGAAGGATTGATTATATACGAGATGCATGTACGTGGCTTTACAAAACATGCCAGTTCTAATGTTAACAATCCCGGAACATATGCAGGCATCATTGAAAAAATCCCATATTTGAAAAAGCTCGGAGTTAACTGTATTGAACTTTTGCCTATTTTCGAATTTGACGAATTCTTCAAAATCAGAGGGCCTATTATTAATATTTCCGGAGATCACATGAAAAATTTCTGGGGTTATGATCCGTTAGCTTATTTCGCGCCAAAAGCCGGATATGCTTCAAGCGCGGATGGAAACCAAAACGTCGAATTTAAGGATCTTGTAAAGGCGCTCCATAAAAATGGTATAGAAGTTATCCTTGACGTAGTGTTCAACCATACGGGAGAGGGCAAGGAGACAATGCCCAGTGTTTCTTTCAGAGGACTTGATAACAAGACCTTTTATATCACAAACCCTGACGGAACCTACCGTAATTACAGTGGATGTTACAATACGGTTAACTGCAATCATCCCATTGTAAGACAGTTCATACTTGATTGTTTAAGATACTGGGTTGACGAATATCATATTGATGGTTTCAGGTTTGACCTTGCGTCAATAATGTGCCGGGGACAGGATGGGACTCCACTTGCCAACCCTCCGTTGGTAGAAGCTATTTCCTATGACCCTGTGCTAAAAAATACCAAGCTCATCGCTGAAGCGTGGGATGCCGCCTGCTTGTATCAGGTTGGTAGTTTTCCATCTTATGGCAGATGGTCCGAGTGGAACGGTAAATACAGGGATGATCTTAGACGTTTTCTCAAAGGAGATAGCGGCTATGTAGAAGCAATGGTACACAGGCTTCAAGGTTCCCCTGATTTATATAAAGGCC
Source organism: Bacillota bacterium (assembly GCA_030705945.1). GTDB lineage: Bacteria > Bacillota > Clostridia > Acetivibrionales > DSM-2933 > Pseudobacteroides. The sequence goes on along the minus strand of JAUZPS010000535.1, from coordinate 1,845 downwards.
GAGGAACCGGGGCTTCTATAAATTTTATCACATGCCATGATGGATTTACACTTATGGATCTTTTTTCATATTATAACAAGCGCAACATTGCAAACGGCGAAAACAATATGGACGGCTGCAATGACAATGACAGCTGGAATTGGGGCTGTGAAGGTCCTACTGACGACCCCGAAATCAATGCTATCCGTAAAAAACTAATAAAAAACTCAATCAGTATTTTAATGTTAAGTCATGGTGTTCCCATGCTGCTTGCAGGCGATGAAATGGGACGCACTCAGAATGGTAATAACAACGCGTATTGCCAGGATAATGAAATAAGCTGGATCAATTGGAATCTGTTAAACACAAATAAGGATATTTATAACTATTTTGAGAAAATAATCTCCTTCCGAAAAAGAAATAAAATCCTATCGGAAAGGGAACACTTTGAAACAACTAATTCCTTAGGAAGCAGATATCCTGAAATTTCCTTTCATGGGTTAAAGCCTTGGGAATACGATAGTTCAAGCGAGAGCAAAACATTAGCCGTTATGTTTTATGATAAACAGTGTGATAATAATATTATTTATATGGCAATGAATATGTACTGGGAAGATTTGGAGTTCACGCTGCCTAAACTTGCAAATATGGATTGGCATTTGTTTGCAGATACCTCCAAGAACTCTCCAAATGATATAATGGAATTCGGAAGAGAGATCATGCTTAAAAATCAGAATAAAGTAAATGTCGGAGCAAGGTCAGTAGTAATATTGGTAGGTAAAAAGTCCAGAGTATTATTGCCTTCGATTCCATTTAATTAAACTTTGGGTTAATTAAGGGAGTTTATTACAGTATTATTTGTCTCAAGTTATTTCTTTGACATCCCTAGCCTGATTATAGACAAACAAATATATAATCAGGCTTAAGAAGCGAGGATATTATATGGAAAACTTAAGTTTTATATTAGAGAAGCTAAAAGGTAAGAAAGACAGCTTTAATGGTGATTATTTCATTCCAAAAATGTGGAATTCTTTTAACTTTACTAACTATAGCAATGACAGCGTCAGATATGATGAAATGAAGCTAAATCCATATGAGTTTATCAGCGACTGTATTGAAAAAATAATAAAAAACAGTTCTGGTAAAGGTTCCATTAGCAGTTCAACCGCTAGCGACGTTTCTTTAGAAAGCAGTGTCATTTATTGCCTCTTTCCAAGAATGTTGACCGCATGGAACCACTATGATAATAATTTATGTTCCGGAACGTTTTTAAAAACCATATGCATGCTTCCATATTTGAAAAAAATGAATGTAAATTTAGTCTATCTCCTGCCCATATTTAAATACAGCTTAAGTAACAGAAAAGGAGATACTGGTAGTCCTTATTCTATAAAAAACATTTATCAATTGGACGAAAACCTTCATGACAACCTGCTAGGAGACTTCAACTCTGAAATTCTAGAGACAGAATTTAAGGCTTTTGTTGAAGCTTGCCATTTACTTGGCATAAAGGTTATGGTTGATTTTGTTTTCAGGACAGTAGCAAGAGACAGCGACTTAATAATTGAACACCCTGACTGGTTCTACTGGATTAATCTTGAATGCAAAAACAGCTTTTGCGCTCCAAAAATTGAAGGTATTAAGGCGCAAACTGTCGTCAGCGAAAAGCTCGTTCCCAAAATATATTCAAGCAGGAATGTTAGTGACTATTTGAAACAGTTTACCTATTCCCCGAAAGATATTGACCAGAAAAAGTGGTTATCACTGGTAGATAGATATAAAACCTCTGGAGGAAACATCTTGGAGCTAATCGAAGAAGAGTTCAAAATAACAACAGCTCCAGGCTTTTCAGATGTTATAAACGAC
>JAUZPS010000534.1 GCA_030705945.1 Bacillota bacterium | reverse complement strand
TATTAAAAAATGGGGGCAGCTCAATTGAGATTAACTATTAAGAAATTGTTATTTATAATAGGTGATTGCATAATCTTAAACGCCGGGATTTATGCAGCCTTATTATTAAGATTTGATGCTGTAATCCCAAAGTGTTACATTGAAATATTGCCAAAAATAATTCTTTTATTTACTTTGGTTAATATATCAACCTTCAGCTTATTCGGGCTGTATTCAAAACTTTGGAATTATGCAAGTATTGAAGAACTCATTCAAATTTTACTGGCGACAGCTACTGGAGCGATATTAACGTATTTAGTCGAGTTAATTATTCCTTTGTATTTGCCGCTGTCGGCAAATTTGATTTTTTGGATGATAACCTTTGTTTTTATAGGCGGGTTCAGGATAAGTTCTCGTTTTTATTTTAATGTTAGAAAAAAATTATCCATAGATCAGCATAAAAAAAATGTAATGATAGTAGGCGCGGGAGAAGCAGGTTCGCTGATTATAAAAGAGATGAAAAACAATTCAAATTCTAAATGTACGCCAGTTGTGGCAATAGACGATGATAAATCAAAACATAAAACAAAGATAAACGGGGTGGTTGTAGTTGGCGGAAGGGATAAGATACAATGGGCCGTTAAAAGGTTTGAAGTTGATGAAATAATCGTTACAATGCCTTCGGCGCAAAAGAAAGAGATGGAGATTATTCTTTATCTATGCAAAAATACTCGATGCAAACTGAAAATCCTCCCTGAAGTTTTTGATCTGATGAAAGATGAAGTAAACATCAAAGATATCCGCGATTTTAATATTGAAGATTTATTAAGGCGAGACAAGATAGATTTAAATTTAGATGAAATAGCCCTTTACTTAAAAGATGAGGTGGTATTGGTAACAGGAGGCGGCGGCTCAATAGGTTCGGAACTTTGCAGACAAATTGCAAGGTTTAAACCTAAAAAACTTTTAATATTTGATATATATGAAAATAGTATTTATGATTTGCAGAATGAATTACTTAAAAAATATAATCAGGAATTAAAGATGGAAGTAATTATCGGCTCTATACGAGATAGATGCAGACTTGATAATGTTTTTTCAAAATATAAACCAACGGTTATATTTCACGCGGCGGCTCATAAACATGTTCCCCTTATGGAAGATAATCCAGGGGAGGCAATAAAAAATAACGTTATCGGCACATTAAACCTTGCTGAATGCTCAGACAAATTCAATTGTAAAAAATTTGTTCTGATTTCAACGGATAAAGCTGTAAATCCAGCAAATATAATGGGAGCAACTAAAAGAATTTCAGAAATTCTTATTAAATACATGAATGAGAAAAGCAATACAATATTTACAGCTGTGAGATTTGGAAATGTTCTAGGAAGTAACGGAAGTGTTATACCTTTATTTAAAAAGCAGATTGAGGGAGGCGGACCTGTTACAGTAACACATCCTGACATCACTAGGTATTTTATGACAATACCTGAAGCGTCAAGTTTGGTAATACAGGCAGGAGCAATGGCAAAAGGCGGAGAGATATTTATTCTGGATATGGGTGACCCCGTTAAGATTCTTGATCTCGCAAAAATGATGATTACTCAGTCCGGTCTTACTCCTGGTAATGATATCGATATAATATTTACCGGGCTTCGCCAAGGTGAAAAGCTTCATGAGGAATTGCTAATAAATAACGGCAGTGTAAACATAACAAAAAACAATAATATATACATTGAAAAATCTCAGGAACTTGACTATGAACCAATCATAAGGGAAATTAAGCAAATACGTTATAAACCGCTCTCAGACATGGAAGAAATAACAAAGTTTATAAAGAAATGCGCTCCTGAATACAAAAAATCAGATTAGATAGTATCAAAAAAACTTAGCAACTGGGCGTTTCAAAAACTTGATATAATGGGTTTTCTTCATACAAAACTTGAACAAGGAATTTTTTGAAACGCCCTTAATTGGTTTTAATAATAGGATTCAAAATAAATAAGAAATAAAGGTGAATAACTATGAAGATTATTCCATTTTCACCTCCAGATATTACTCAGGCTGAGATAGATGAGGTAATAGACACATTAAGATCCGGATGGATTACAACAGGACCTAAAACTAAGTTATTTGAGGATAGAATTGCTGATTACTGCAGCGCATCTAAAGCAGTTGCTATGAACTCGGCAACCGCCTGCTTGGAAATGACGCTAAGACTCCTTGGAGTCAAGCCTGGAGATGAGGTCATTACCTCTGCTTATACTTATTCGGCCTCCGCCAGCGTAATTCATCACTTAGGCGTTAAGATTGTATTGGTTGACTGCGGAAAAGATTCATTTCATATTGATTATGATTCAATTGCAGACCATATTACAGAAAGGACAAAAGCTATTATTCCAGTTGATATTGCTGGAGTTATGTGTGATTATGAAAGAATATTTGAAGCGGTTTGTAATAAAAAGAATTTATTTCAACCCTCTAACGAGCTGCAAAGGTCGATTGGAAGAGTCGCTGTAATTGCAGATGCAGCTCATTCGCTTGGAGCAGTCTACAAAGGAAAAATATGCGGCAGCGTAGCTGATTTCACAGCATTTTCTTTTCACGCTGTTAAAAATCTTACAACTGCTGAAGGTGGAGCAGTTACATGGAAAGATATTGATGGTGTTGAAAATGAGGATATATATAGACAATTCATGCTGCTTTCTTTGCATGGTCAGTCAAAAGACGCTCTTGCTAAAACAAAATTAGGCAAATGGGAATACGATATAGTACAACCCAATTATAAGTGCAATATGACTGATATTTTAGCATCTTTAGGTCTGGCTCAACTAAAAAGATACCCTGAGATATTAGAAAAGAGAAAAAGTATTATCGAACTATATGATAGACTTCTTAAAGATACTGATACCACAAGTCTTGAACATTATACAGACGAATCCGTTTCAAGCGGTCATTTATATCTTGTGAGATTAAATGATAAGGATGAAGAATATAGAAATAGAGTTATCAGCAAGATGGCTGAGAGGGGCATTGCTACGAATGTTCATTATAAGCCTCTTCCTATGCATACGGCATACAAGAATCTTGGGTTTGATATCAATAATTATCCAGTTTCATATGAAATGTATAAAAATGAAATCTCCCTACCTTTGCATTCCTTGCTTAATGATGATGATATTGAATATATCTGCGATAATCTAAAGCGTATATTGACATACATGTAAAAAAAGAGAAAGAAAAACATTTGAAGTTTTAACTGCATATAAATATATTATATTTTTATTGTTATATATATAACAAAAAACATTATGAATCGGAATTTGAAACAAAAGCGGGGCAAAAAAATGATACTGAAAGACTGGGATGATTTACCCGACAACATGAAAAACAACAGAGTCTGGAAATATTATAAGAAATTAAGTAAAAAGCGGTTGAGCTTATATTTTAAACGAATTTTTGATATCTTTATGGCATCGCTTATGCTTATCATACTCTCACCAATTGTTGCTATCGTAGGCCTTGTAATCAAATTGAGTTCAAATGGACCGGTTTTGTTTTTTCAGGATAG
>JAUZPS010000533.1 GCA_030705945.1 Bacillota bacterium | reverse complement strand
GGATAGACAGCATTCTCGTGGGCGATTCTCTTGGCATGGTTGTTCTAGGGTACGAAGATACTACAAGGGTTACGATGGAGGATATGATCCATCATATTAAAGCTGTTGTCAGAGGCGTAGACAGGGCTTTGATTATTGGAGATATGCCTTTTAGCTCATACCATACGGGTATATCGGACAGTGTCAGAAATGCTGCAAGGCTAGTTAGCGAAGGCGGTTGTAAAGCTGTCAAACTTGAAGGCGGAGAAGAATTTTCGGCAGAAATAAAGGCGATAATAAGAGCTGGGATACCTGTTGTCGGACATTTGGGTTATACGCCTCAGTCGGTTAATATATTCGGAGGTCATAAGGCGCAGGGTAAAACTCTCGATGGAGCGAGAAAGCTAATGCAAGATGCTCTAGCTTTGCAAGCAGCGGGTGTTTTTGCTATAGTATTAGAGTGTGTTCCTATGAGACTTGCGGAATTTATCAGCTCAAAGCTCAGCGTTCCAACAATCGGTATAGGTTCAGGAGCAGGATGCGACGGGCAGGTTATTGTTATCCATGATGCGGTTGGACTGTATAGGGATTTTAGTCCAAAACACGCAAAAAAATATTCTGAAGTAGGCAACATAATTGAAGAATCCACAAAAAACTATATAAATGAAGTTCAGCAGACACTTTTTCCAACTGCGTCAAATTCATATAAAATTGATGATGAGATTATTGAAATTTTAAAGGGAGAATTTTAAATGAGGGTAATTGAGAGAATAAGTGATTTAAAGGCTGTTATAAGGTCTCAAAAAGCGTCAGGTAAAACCATTGGGTTTGTTCCGACAATGGGCTACCTTCATGAGGGGCATTTGTCCCTTGTTAAAGCTTCAAGGGAAGAAAATGACTTTACAATAATGAGCATATTTGTAAATCCGACGCAATTTGGTCCGAACGAAGATTTTGAGAAATATCCAAGAAATATGGAAAAGGACACAAGTCTTGCTGAATCAGTGGGAGCCGACTTGATTTTTTCCCCAAGCGTCAGTGAAATGTATCCTGAAGGTTATAAAACCTATGTTGATGTAGAAAAAATAACCGAGGTTCTATGCGGCAAATCACGTCCAGGACATTTTAAGGGAGTGACAACCGTTGTAACAAAGCTATTTAATATTGTAGAACCAGATAAGGCATACTTTGGACAAAAGGACGCCCAGCAAGTAGTTGTAATCAGCAAGATGGTTAAAGACTTGAACATGAACATTGAGATAGTTATGTGTCCCATAGTCAGGGAAAGCGACGGTCTTGCCATGAGCTCAAGAAACACTTATCTTTCCATGGGAGAACGTCAAGAGGCTGTTATTTTGTCAAAATCATTATTTGAAGCGGAAGAAAAAATAAAAAATGGTGAGAGAGACCCTGAACTTCTGATCAGCTTTTTAAGACAAAAGATTGAAACAGTAAATTTTGCTAAGATAGATTATATAGAAATCACAGATATGGCTAACTTAAACAAACTTGAAGAGATTCACGGAAAGATTCTAATAGCGTTAGCTGTTAAATTTGGGAAAACTAGGCTTATTGATAATGTTATCGTGGAGGTGTAAACAATGTTTCTTACACTGATGAAATCTAAAATACACCGCGCAAGAGTAACAGAAGCAAACTTGAATTACGTAGGAAGTATTACGATTGATGAAGAGCTTATGGAAAAGGCTGATATACTTAAAAACGAAAAGGTTCAAATAGTAGACAATAACAACGGAAACAGGTTCGAAACATATGTTATTCCGGGCAAGCGAGGCAGCGGTATGATCTGTTTGAACGGCGCTGCAGCAAGATTGGTTCATCCGGGAGATGTAATAATTATTATTACTTATGGACTGTTTGATAGAAAAGAAGCAGCGGAATTCGCGCCTAAAATCATTTTTGTTGATGAAAACAACAAAATTATAGAAATAAAAGATGAAGAAGAGCATGGGAACACTTATATTTGATCGAAAAAAGTCTTTACGCGTTTTTTCTTTTTGAGTAATCTATTGTAAAATTGCCTTTTAAAAAAAGTTGCGCTGTAAAATATTTATCGCAACTTTTTTTGTTGAACAAAACAGTAAACCATCTATAGATAACCAAATGTAAAATTAGTTTTATTAATCTTACATTTGCCTATCAAAAAACAACTACGCTTTAACGTTATTTTGCGATAGGCAAATGTAAAAGATTAATCACTTTTAGTCTTTAATGATTTTGTTGTAGTGTCTATCCTTTTTTAAAGAGATAATCCATAACAAGACTGCCTATAACTGATTCTGCTAAAATTGTGAAGCTGTTTTTAACTAAGGTTCTTGCAACTAATTGGTAGAATAAGTCTTTATTAAGAAAAAAGTAGTTGCAAGTTATAAGTAACGCGCCAGATATAAGTAATATAAATGATATTAAGGCTCCAATCTTGATAATTAATTTATTAATTTTTGCCAAGTTGTTAAACTCAGAAATGATTTTTTGAATATTTTTTGTCAAATTAATGTACATTATATAACCCCCAAATAAATAATCTACTTTATGTTAACATAATAGCCTGACACCCTTCAAGAATAAATATTTTCCTTAGGAAATTAAACTTAGAAATTAAATTGTTTTAAATATAGCTAAAATTATGTATAACACATATAACAGAATATAACTTTTATGTAATCGCATAACTATAACCCTTAGGTATTATTTGTCGAAATCTGAGTGGCGTGATAGCGGAAAGTGTTGAAATAACAGGCTTTTAAGCGAAATCTTTTTGTTTAAATTATTGCGGCAATAATATATAATCAAATTGTATTAAAAGTGATCAAATTTTTACAAAGGAGGAAATACGTATGCTGAAGAAATATTTACAACAAAAGATTGATATTGACTCAAATGAAAACTGTGAGGTAACTAAAGGAAAAATTGAATTGGAGTACTACATATTAGAGAGTGAAAGTTCTCAATGGGATTTAAATCTTGGTGATAAGGTATACGGTATTGAGATTATTAAAAAGACGGAAGAGAAAAATATTGAATCTGAATTTGTAAGAAACCTTTCTAATCATATGGATAATGTGAAGAGTATACTAGATAAAATGGTTAAGAACTCAGTCACGCCAGTTGGGCTGCCCTTTGTGTTAGATGATTTAATAGGAGTCTAACAGAGCGTTATTTTCATTAATATGCTGGCAATAGATGATATTTATGCTTTGACATTTCACCGCTAAAAACTATTGAAATTATTTATTTGCTATAAACATTTTGCCTAACTCAACTTTTGCGCATCATTAATATTCTTACAGATATAATCTCATTATGTTAGGTATATAAAAAGCACTATTAATCTTACATTTGACGGAGCAAAATAACGAACGCTTTAACGTTATTTTGCGATAGGCAAATGTAAAAGATTAATTGCTTTTTATGTAGTATCAAAAAAACTTAGCATCTGGGAGTTTCAAAAACTTGATATAATGGGTTTTCATCATACAAAACTTGAACAAGGAATTTTTTGAAACTCCCTTACATAGCTTAGCTTTTTTGCTCGCTTGACTATTAATTAAT
>JAUZPS010000532.1 GCA_030705945.1 Bacillota bacterium | reverse complement strand
CTGCTTTCAAATCATCATTATGAAACCTTTCTCTTACCTGTATCCAGCAAGAACCAAGCCCTAATGATTGAGCCGTCAGTTGAATAATGATCGCTGCAATGGAAGAATCCTCTGTCCATACATCGCATGCTTCATGGTCAGCTATTACAACAATCCCCAAAGGAGCGCCGGCTAAAAATGAAGAGCTTCTTTGCCTGCAATTAGAAAGTTTTTGCAATATGTCCTTATCTGTGACAGCAATAAACTCCCAGGGCCTTCTTCCTCTTGACGATGGAGACAATAAAGCGCTCTTTAGTATTGTATCGATTTTATCCTTTTCTATTTGTTTATTTTGAAATTTACGTATACTTCTTCTGGATTTTAATAATTCAATCATAAAAAAATCAATGTCCCTTCTGCTTTTCTTTCTTTTTAGACTGCTTCTTTTCAAACTTTATTCTTTCAGTCTCTTCCTTTCTTTCTTTGGAATGCTTTTTATTCTCGAGTTTTCTCGCTTCGTGTTCTAGCTTCATAGCAAGTTGAGCCTTTGTTCCAACGCCTGTCTCCTGAGTCTCTCTATACGCTAGTCTTTGTATTCTTTTAGGATTTATTTTTCTTTCTTCGCTGCCATCAACTTTCACCGGGCAGCTAAAGCAAAGTCTCGAATAGTTTTGAAGCACAAAAGAATAGACTTCATAGTCTTTTGGCTCTGAACCGAAAACAACCCTAGAGGTTTCAAGCATTCCCTCATCAGTCCTTTCAAATACTCCAACCCAAAATGGGTCATCAAAAAAGACTGTCAATTTGATATTCATTGAACATTCCTCCTGTAAATTATACTAAGGAACGATTTAAAAATTACTTCCGGTTCTGAGTGGGTGTTCACGAGTCAAGTAAACACGTAAGCAAAGATTTTATCAGAAGTTATTTTTTCAGCATTCCTAAAAAGAGAACGGACAACCCCAGGAGGGCAGGTTACTGACAGGAAACCCTGCATCCGGACTACCAACCGGATCGTGTTTTTATCTCTCGAAAATATTATAACATACATTTTATAGCGCTAAAACATAAAGATAACCAAATGTAAAGTTTTACATTTATTATTTTATTATTTCCAACTTTCTTGCTTTTTCAACAGCTTCAACCCTGCTTCCTACCTGCAGCTTGGAATAAATATTTATTATATGCGTCTTAACCGTTGACACAGAAATACAAAGCCTTTCGCCGATTTCTTTGTTAGACGCGCCTGTAGCTAATTCGTTTAAAACCTCCAACTCCCTTTCGCTCAAGATCTCGACGGAATTATCCTTTTTGAAGTAGCCGCTTATTTCATTAATAAAAATACGTTCTTTGGAATTCAGGTCTTTGTTTTTTTCTTCACTTAGTAAAACAAGATATTTTAATATCTCCGGTCCTTCCAATATATATGGAGACGCAATGTGATTCTCAAAGCTATAATATATTGCTTCTCTCATAAGATTTATTATTTCCCTGTTTCCAGCATTCTCTCTACGCGCAAGAATCTTTATCTTAAATAGCAAAGCTTCCACAAGCTTAAATTTAATTTTAGAACTTCTGACTACTTGCAAAATTTCATCTGTAAGCTCTAAGGCTTCTTTTTCCCTTCCGAGAAAATCCAGAATCCTTGCGTAGGTCAGCGTATCCTCAATCCTTATGTATTTTGCTTCACATTCCAGATAAGCTTTAATATAATTTTGAGCAATCTCCGTTGTCATTTTGTTCATATACAAAATATATTTTATAAGGCTTGAAGCAAAAAGAAGATTCTTATAGACTTCAATATCCAAAAGCTTCCTTGCAATTTCATACGCTTCTTCTTTTAAACCTTGAAGAAGCTTTAGTTCCATCAGATTATATAAATATCCCGCATCCGTATAGATATTAGTTTTATACGCGAGGTTCATCCCTTTATTAAGAGCATCTTCCGCCTTTTCCAGTCTGCCGCTTTTTAAATAAATACCGGTTATTCCTACATACAAATTCATATATAGGTGTGATAAAAATTTATTGTTTTCCACCAAACTAAATATTTCTTCATAAATGCTTTCGCATTCCACCAAATTTCCAAGCTCTTCCTTAGATGAACTCTTGATGCTCAGAATAGACATTTTTATATAAATATTATTTCCGCCGCTTTCAAGTCGCTCAGCTTTTTCAGCACATTCCAATGCTTCCTCAAGTTTAAACTGCATAAATAAAAATGCGGCGGTTTTTATATATAGAATCGACTTAGTCACATCGCTCAATTTCATATTCTCAATTTCTTCAAATGACATAAGGTCGGTTTTGAGGTCTAAGTTTAAAAGAATAGATTTTGCTATCTTTAAAACCTTCCAATATTCATCATTTTCCATACGTTCCTTAAGTTCATCAAAAAGATTGCCAAGGTTGTCAATATCGTTGCTGTAATAGTGATAGAAGAGCCTTTGAATAACCATATCCCTGTCATCTTTTATCCTGCTTAAAGGTATTTGAGCGAGATACGCCCATGCCTTATAATTCTGCCCCATCAAACCGATAACTCTCAAAGCCTCATCATAACTGCCTGTTTCCAACAGATGAGCTATGGCTTCATCATAGTCCCCATAACCTATAAATATCTCTGAAGCCTTAAGCCGCAAAGCTCTTCTTTCATCCTCGTCAAGTTTTGAAAAACGCAGTTTTAAAAATTCGCCAAAAATATTATGATATCTGTATACGCCTCTTTCTTCATCAATATTAATTAAAAAAAGGTTTTTATCTGATAAACTTTGAATCAGGTCGCCGCAATCGCGTCTACCCAAAATCTCATTGCATATGCTCTGGTTGAAATAGCCCAGAAATGAAGTTTTAATTAAAAATTCCTTCTCTGTTTCCGATAATGAATCCACAATTTCCTTTGTGAGATATTCTACAACATATTTGTTCATTATCTTAATGTCTTTTATGGATGTATTTTTATTTGACGCTGCAAGGGCAATGAGTTGAAGGCCTCCGATCCATCCTTCCGATAAAACATTCATTTCTTTTAATGTTTCATCATTCTGATTTATCTGAAGCGTGTTCCTAAGAAAGCTAATACCCTCGCTGCTTGTGAACTTCAAGTCCTCTTCATTTATCTGAAGCAAATCCCCCGACATTATTAAATCGGCCAGATATAGCTTTGGCTCCTCCCTTGTGAGCGCAACTAAATGAATATTGTCAGAGGAATGCTTTATAAAGTACTCAACAGTCTGAAGTAAATAAGGTTCAGTAATGTTATGGAAATCATCCAGAACAATCATGATTTCCGTTTCAATATTAAGCTGATTAATAAGAATGATAAGCAGCCTCTCAATATCATCTTTGTCAAGCATGGCATTAAAAAGCGCTATTATATCTTCCCTCGATTCACCCAAATAGTCCTTGACTGCCTCCGTCAGGTAGTACCAGAAGGAATAAATATCATTATTGTCACGGTCAAGGGAAATCCATTTGCAATCAAGCTTTATATCCTTTATAAACGAAGCCATCAGTGTTGTTTTTCCACTGCCTGCTGCTCCCTTGATCAGAGTCATTTTATGTTCAAGCGCGCCGCTCAATGT
>JAUZPS010000531.1 GCA_030705945.1 Bacillota bacterium | reverse complement strand
GTGCCTTCTCCGTTTTCTCTTTTTACCTTTTCTTTCTTTAACATAGATTAATTCCTTTCATAAAAAAATGGATTCTCCATCCACCTTTCAAATGCTGGTTTAGGAATAACAAGCCTTTTACCAATCTGTACAGAAGGAAACTCTTTTCTGTGGATTAGCTTATATGCATGTTCTAAAGATACTCCTAAAACCTTAGCTACATCTTTGGCTGTAAGAGAAAGCGGTAAATCTTCAATCTTTGTAATTTTGTTTTCAATGTTCATTGTTTTCCCCCTTTAATTTTATAATATAGACCTCATTTGTTCAAGATTTCTGTTTACGAGTTTATATTGGATGAACTTGCAAGCCAATTTTCCAATGCTTGTATTGGGATTAATATCTTTCTTCCAATACGTACATTAGGAATCTCTTTTTGCTGTATTAACTCATAAGCTTTGTTCATTCCTATATTTAAGATTTCGGCAGTTTCTGCTACTGTATAAACCAGCTTATCCATTAAACAAAACCTCCTAATTTATATTAAAATAACTTTTTCACTGTAATATTCAGGCATGCGCTTTTCACGTCCCATACCCAGGAATACTTTGAACGGTTTTTGTAATACCCATAGGGTTCTGCATCCCTCCAGCTCTCATCCTGGCTCATAGTTATCTGGATATGCTCCGCAACGATGTGACATGCAATATCCAGCGAGAAGTATCAGATTTACTGACAGGTGACTTTACATTTTATTTTAGCACCGCTCATATAAGGTCATGGCGTGTTCCCTGTCAATTAAACCAACGTATTCGAAGTATTTCGCTATTTAATTTTCATTCATTCTTCATGGTACAAAAGTTAATTAAGTATTAATAATGTCAGTTAATTTAACGCGCAACAATATAATATGTTAAATTAACTGACGTGTCAATAGCAAATCTGTTTAGATTTAATAGGATCACATAAGCACATGTTATTTAACATTGTTTAATGTGAATGACTATTATTTGATATTAATTTTTGCTAAAAATATTTTATCTTAGAAATTTGAGGTTTTGGTTCTGAGTATTAGAAATACTATATAGACGGGATTATTCAATATAACTTTATCGAAATTTAAAAGAAACAGTGAGTAGAGAAGAAAATATATATTGAATTATAAAGTTTTTCAGGATACCGTCATTAAATGTTGAAATTGAGTTCTACAAGACCCCATAAAATTACATACACTGCTACTTCACTTTATATTAACTTTTCAGGTACTCAAAAGTTAATATGTAGACTTTAAACATTGCTTTGTCAGTCTATCTAAAGGATGGGGAGAATTTTCCCAAGTTTCACTCATGTATGGGCATTGAAATGATTTCTTAGAAATTCATTGTCAACAACAAATATTGAACTGCTTTGTAATTTTAAATTTATCAGAAGGGATGTAATGGAATTTAGCATTCTTTGTGACTCGCTTATAAGAAAAAGTGACCCATACCCCATTTTACAGACACACGAAACATCAAGTACAATAAAAGAGAGGAAGGTGTTTGAAAATTTGAAAATAGCTAAAAATTATGATCAAGCATATAAGCTTGAAATCTGTAAAAAGTTGTAGAAGGCAACGAGTCTGTTGCTTCAATCGCAATGGATGTTGGTTTACATGAGAATACGATATATACATGGGTTGCCAAGTATCGCAAAAACAGCGTTAAGCCCTTTGTTGGCAGTGGGCATGTTAAAGTACAAATCTTGAGTTTAGCAAATGGAACTGTCACTGGCATAATTAAATTGACAATAACACTTTAAATTATCACACAAAATACAGGCAGCTAGTTATACCATAACTTATTCAATCATTCAATCCAAATTTTCTAATTGGTAAATTCAATAATATCAGTATCTTCTGCTGGTCCAACATATACCTTATTTTCATACTCTTCTTGGTTCTTATATATAACTATTTTAGTTCTTCCATAAGGTCTATAATAATCTGATTTTGGTTTATTCGGATAATTTAGATTTTTTAGATATTCATTATAAACTTTACCTTCATAAACATTTTTTTGCTGTAACTTTATTATTAGCAAATCAATATTATTTATGGTACTTTTTCCGCCAAAAGTCAATTTCTCATCACCTGTCTCCAAAATATAATAAGCAAGAGCACTTCTTAACATAGTAGATTTAGGCTCTTGTCTCTCAACTAGTTTGTAACTATATCGATTTTTCCAAGAATTGTACGCAAAAACTCCTATAATAATTATTACAAATAATATAATAAATTTGAGTATAGTTTTATTATACTTTCCCATATAATACACCTCAATTTTGGAATCATATTAATAACAGTTATACTTACTTATACAATTTTGTATATTCCATCATTTATTGTGTGGGGAAATCCCACTTAAGAAATTATAGAGGTACAATACTTGAAAGTATCAATATAAGAATTATCATACACACCATAATTTCTTAGCCATGCATTAAAATAGTAATTATTAGTTTAAAATCTCCTTGTAAAAAGTTAGTAGCCTACATTATCGGATCTTGGTCCATTACTACTTCAGAATCTGTAATTACTTTTGAACTAGAAAATTCTTGCCTTTTATTGTATCTCCTCAGATGATTAGAGCAAAGACACCAAGGAATATCTTCCAACTTTTCGTAACTTACTTTACCGTATGTTTTCAAATAGTATGATTATTAAAGTACCATTAATAATAAAAATATGAGTAATACAAATCCCCAAATGCAAGCAGGAATAATAATCAATAGTTTTGCATTTTTTCGAATTTTTTCATCATAAGCATATGTACCATCGTTATTTCTTTTGTTTAACTTCAATCCAATTATAAAGGACGGAATTCCCAAAAATAAGAAGATTATAAGCGTGAATATTCCAATATCCAAAAGTTTTTTACCTTCTTGATAGCTATTCTCTTCTTTTACAACTTCAATTTTATCTGAAAATTTTTCATCAACTATTCCACGATCTATTGCTTCCTGCATATATAGTTCATATATGTGTTCTTGAAATGCTTCTTTTCCATATGCTAGCTCTCTTAGTAATTCTGTTGTTTCCATGTTTTTTAATTTTTCCTGTATTGTTTCCATTATAAATCTCATTCCTTTGTATTAAATTTGACTTATTTAAAACGCATACCAAAATTATACTTGTAATTAAAAAACTTTTCTATATTATTTTTAACAACCTACATCCTTATGTGATGCCTGAATATAATAACTACCACCGACAAAAATATTTCTATACTGAAAACAAAAAGAAAAGCTTCTTATCCGAACATCAATAAGTAAGCTTTTCTTGATAACAGGAATATAAACTACCATTTTTATAAAAAAGCATACCCTCAGATATCTTAAAATTATATACTCTTTACTAGTACTTTAAAAAAGTTACTGACATTTACTTTATTGCTCCCTTCAGAATTGATCCTTGTATAGTGATATTGTGGTTGCTTTTATTTACAAACAATATTACTACCGACTGTAATATATTTATTTTTATGCCAACAAAAAGGCCACTAAACTTTATCTATAATAATTAGGATTCTACTTTTCCACCAGAATATCTATCTGT
>JAUZPS010000530.1 GCA_030705945.1 Bacillota bacterium | reverse complement strand
AGGATTCGTAACAGATTTATTGAGGCAGTCTATATTGATTCGTATGATGACTATAATGCCATATTCCTGACTGTCAAAGAAGAGTTTAAATCACTGGATTCAGAAAAATTAAATTATGGAAATGATTCACTTATATCATCTGAAATACACAAGAGTATAACTGAAAAGAATCTTAAATCTCTAGCTAACTACGGTTTCGATACTACAGTAAATATTATATATGCTTACGAACTAAGTATAGCCAATCAATTTGGAATTTCCACGGATGAAATGTCCTACATAAAAATGTCCAACACGCAAAAAGAATTTGTTAAGAGTTATAACCTCTATAGGACAAAACCTGACTTGATTAAGAATTATGATTGGGATAACTACGACCATTTAAAGAGCTTTTCGCTTAATTATTATGCCATGGTCAGGGTTATGTCGGATGTTCAAAGGAGTGAAGGAAACAGCTCGGACTTCACTGTACATGACGCGGGGACAAGCAACTCCCAGCTTGCGTTGATGCTGTCTACTCTTAAAGAAGACGAATTGATGCATCTTAGAGTAAAGGAAATAATAGCGTCAGACTTGGTTCTTGTATGCAAGGACAAGACTATAAGGTATATCAGCGAATATGAGAATCCAAAGCCCATAATATTTGTAGAGCAGGATTTTACCGATGAATCTAAAGAGCTGACTGAATCGGATGTTACCATTTTAAACGATGTGCTGGAGCATTTCCCTACGGACGAGCTTTCTTTTCATATAATGGAAAGATTCTGGAAACGCACCCGTAAGCTGCTGATAGTGCATGTGCCTCAGGAAGAGGAGCCTGGAGTGGAATGGGGACATTATATAACATTCAACAAGGCAAAGTTGAAAAAGTGGGCAGACAGGCTGTCCGGCCATATTTCTCTTGGTGATGATTACAGCTTTAATGAGAATACAAAATATTCGGACTGCGGCTTTTTAATATTAAAAAGGGTGGATTAGCCTATAAAGACAAGTGTTTCTAGGTATGTCGCTCAACAAAATGTAGGAGGAATATATGAATAATAGAATTGTAACCGTTTTATGCTCCGGTGTTGCAATGGGAGTGTATACACCAGCATTGGCTGTCAGGCATCAACTGGAAAACAATAAAATTGATACCGATGTTGTAGTGTTGGAAAGTCTTTATCTGGAAGATAAACGCAATAAGATCAACGATACAAAAAAAGTTTTTCATAAAGATTTCAGGATTGCAAAAAAAGCGCATGAGATGGCTAAGGACATCACACCGAGCCTTGACAAGGAGTTGGTAAACGAACTTTTTGCAAACTGGAGAGACCAAGAAAGACAGCATTTTATTGTATTTTCAGGATTTTGGATGCCTATTTTAATGAAGTACAGAGAATTTGTCCATCCGCAAAAGGTTTATGCAGACCTTGTTATTGTAGATTCGGTAATCTCTCCTTCGTGGAAAAGCTATAAAGGAGAAATTCCTGAGAATTTTGAGATACAAAGGCTTTTTAACTGTGATGAAGGCAGGATAACGCAAAAAATATTTACTCCAAAAAATCCACCGCCAAGTTTCAAGGAAAAGGAAGACAGGCTGGTGATACACGGCGGGGGATGGGGTATGGGAAATTATCAAAGCATTATTCCTGAATTAAATGAACGCGGTATAGGCCTTAACATAGTTATGTACTTCAAAGAGGACAATTTTACGAAGAACATCAAAAACAGGTATTATATGATCGATCCGTCATGGAGGCCCTGGCATAAGAATAAGCAGGGCAGAGTTGAATTTCCGCCATTTGGAGAAATTTATCGTGAATCAGGCGAGGTCTACTCAAACAGGGAGGAATACAATGAACTTTTTTATATAATTGCAGGATGCAAGGGTGTAATAAGTAAGCCTGGTGGTTGCACACTCGTAGAATCGCTCGCTTCAGCTACGCCAATAATATTCCTTGACCCATTGGGCGAACACGAAGAGAAAAACGCCGAACTGTGGATAAATTTAGGATTTGGAATAGCTTATGAGGATTGGAAAAACAGCGGTTTTTCTTTTGATACATTGGAAAGACTCCACAACAACCTGTTAATTGCAAGGAATATAGAATTTGATTATGTCAATTCATATATTAAAAAGATATCAATTGTAAATCTTTGCGCTAATTGAGGGAGATTATTGATAAGAGCATGGAGAAAAATACATTTAAAGCATTTGGCGAATTCGAGCATCAGGAGTCAGTATTGATGATGTGGCCATTGACGCCATTTGCTACTAAAACAAATGAATTTAACCGGGAACAAGTTGCGATTGATATAGTTAAGGCGCTAATGGGTAATGTTAAAATAATAATTTCGTGCTATGATGAGAAAATGAAAGAACGCGCAATTAAATTAATTAAAGCAGAAAATATTAATGTATGTGAAATATTATTTGTAGTTTATCCATGCGAAATCATCTACCCGCGAGATCATGGCGCTGAGATAATGGTTGATGGTCATGGAAACAAAAGAGTTATAAGCTTTGATTCGAGTACTTACGCCATGTTTGGAAAAGGGGATGCAATTTCTAGAAACTTGGAAGCATATGCCAAGTTCCATTCAGAACAATTAGGAATAACTGAAATTATACATTCCCAGTTAACAAGTGAAGGCGGCGACCGGGAGTTTAACGGCAATGGCGTAATGATGACCATAGAGGAAACAGAAGTGAATAAGCGAAATCCAGGTTGGTCAAAAAAAGATGTAGAGGATGAGTTTAAACGCATATTCAATATGGAGAAGGTCATATGGATTAAACATGGTACATATTCTGACGAACACATGTATTTAGGGCCTATCCCTGATGAACATGGCCTTTTGAATGCATATCGTTCGGCATCGGCTAATGGTCATATCGATGAAATGGCTAGATTTGTGAGTGAAGATACAATTATACTTGCAGAAATAACGCGGGAAGAGGCTGATAAAAGCTATTTATTTAATATAAACAAGCAACAGCTTGATGCTGCATACTCGATATTGAAAGATGAGAAGACCTTAGGATGCATTCCGTTTAAAATACTTAGAATGCCGACTCCTGAGCCGATTTACATAGATATTGACAAAGGAGATGACATTTTTGAATGTTTTATCTCCGCTTCAGAAACATATGGAGGTAAGATGCTGGATGGATCACCTTTTCCGTCAGGAAAAATGAAGGTTCTCCCATCGTTAAGTTATTGTAATTTTCTTATTACCAATAATGTGGTTCTGGCTCAAAAATATTACAGGGAGGGTATGTCAAAAACCGTTAAGGAAAAGGATGAGATGGCATCGGAGATATTAAAACAAGCATTCCCTGACAGGCGGGTTATCGCGATTGATTCTCTTCCGCTTAATTTATATGGCGGCGGCATACACTGCAATACACGTCATGCGCCTTCAGGTAATTGTTAGTTCTATCAAATCTATGATTGTCGTATTTTTTGTTAAACAAGAAGTGTCTAATTTGTAAGGTCCTTATAAGACCTTGTGTCTGGAGTAATATAGATAAACAAATGTAAAGTTTTATACTGGTTCGCTTAGATTGGTCTTGCTGCGCTTCCTTGT